>JAUVGT010000087.1 GCA_030593645.1 Deltaproteobacteria bacterium | reverse complement strand
CCCGGCTTTGACTTGTCCGCCATAGCTTTAGCGGCGGTGGATCACCCCTCTAAGGGGATTTAACAAGTGCCTAAAGTGCGCTAAAGTGACTAAAATGCCTAAAGTTAATGAATCCTGTCTGTTTTTATTTAAAAGATGGAGTTTATAGCGACTCCGGCTTGTCCGCCATAGCCTCCTGACCGACATAGCTTTTGCGACGGAAGTTGGCGAAGGCGGGAACTTTAGTCACTTTGATTTATTTCTTATGGCAGAGCCATTTATCTCTGAACTGGCCCAAAGGACCAGGTTTTATTTGATAAAATAAAAATCACCAAACGCACTCCGAATGTCATACCGGCGGAGGCCGGTATCCAGATTGTTGTTTGGTCGAACTGGATACCGGATCGGAGTCCGGTATGACGCGGTCCTTGTAACCATTCCGGGCTTGACCCGAAGACACTGTTCCTTTTAACCCATCACTTTTATTACACCCTTTGAACCCTAAATTGGAGAAAATCCAAAATATTAAACTCATTGATTGAATTTTATAAGCCATGTGATATACTTTAAGAAAAACCGGGCCCCGCGTTTGATTTTTACCCGCTCCACAAAGATCCGTTCGAGATTGATTCGATAGATAAAATTTACTGAAATATTAAATAGATATCACTCTTGTGATTTTTATAGCGGCGGTCTGTTCATTTGAAACATCAATGATTGATCTTTTAGATATTTACCAATTAAATCAGAAGGAATCCAAAAAATGGTTTCCCAGGTAAAGAGTTTTAGAAAATTGATATGGTGCCGAAAACTATGAAAAAACCGAACAGTCTCATGGTGCAGTTGAGTGTCGCAGTGGTTCTGATAAGCACACTGGTGCTTGCGGTATTTGGATCTTATAGATACATGAAAAACTCCACAATACTCAGAGATCAGCTTGAGCAGACTCTTGACCTGACAGTTAAGAGACTTGCAACCGGGTTGGCAACCCCTTTTTATGAATATTATGATGCAGGTATTAAAAATAACATCTATTCTGAAATGAAAAACAATGAAGTGATCGGAGTATATTTATTTGGATTGGGGGAAAAAGTCCCGCAATACGGCTACATTCGCTTAGAGAATAAAATAATAGAATCTTGTGAGATGGATGTTCCAAAATGGGGTTTAAAACGCAGTGAAAAGATTGTTCACGAAGGTGAGATTCTGGGTGAGGTTCACGTGATTATGACCACAAAGCACATGGAGAACCAGCTCAAGGAGTTAATTATTTCCGATATTTTTCAGATCATCATCATCGATTTTTTTATCGCTGTCCTGATGATTTTTGTTTTAAAAATCAAATTTATCCGGCCGATAACCCGTCTAACGCAAAATACATTGGAGATAAAGAACGGCAATTTAGATCAGCCTTTAAACATTCAGGGTAAGGATGAAATAGGTATCCTTGCAAAGAGTTTTATGCACATGCGGGATTCAATAAAAGAGAAAATTGTGAAACTGAATGATGAAATTGAAGACCGAATAAAAGCAGAGGAGGCTTTGCTGCATTTTAAAAGTGCTGTGGAAGCGTCTTCTGATGCCATCGGCATGTCGACACCCGAAGGCAGACACTGGTATCAAAACAAAATGTTTGAAGATTTATTCGGCCAAACAGGGGAAGATCTGTCGGCAACCCTTTATTCTAACGAAAGTGTGGGACGTGACGTTTTTCGGTCCATAATAAAAGGTGTGCCATGGACCGGTGAAGTTGAAATGAACGGCAAAGACGGGAATAAAATACTTATTCTTTTACGCGCTTATGCTGTGAAGGACAATGAAGGCATAATCTCGGGTCTTGTCGGAGTATATACGGATATTACCGAGCATAAAAAGGCTGAAGAAGATCTCCGACGCAGTGAACAGCGTTTCAGGGAGCTTGCGGAACTGCTGCCGCAGACCGTTTTTGAGCTGGACCTGGATGGACGCCTGACCTTCCTTAACCGGTATGCATATAAAGTATTCGGGTATGACCGTGAAGATTTTCGGGATGGCCTGAACGGCGTGGATCTGATCATACCCATAGAGAGAGAGAAGATCCGGGCGACACTCAAGAGTATGCTGCAAAACAGCGTGGCATCGATGTATGAGCCATATACTGCTTTACGAAAAAACAGGACCACATTCCCGGTTGTCATATACATCAGTGTCATTCGTGATGATAAAGGCCCGGCCGGGTATCGGGGAATCATTGTTGATATCGCCGAGCAGGTGAAACTTAAAGAGGAAAAGAGCCGCCTCGAAGAGCAGTACTACCATGCCCAGAAGATGGAGGCCGTCGGACGTCTGGCGGGCGGGGTGGCCCATGATCTTAATAACATGCTTTCTCCGATTCTTGGTTACAGTGAACTGCTCTATATTGACTTTAACCAGGATGATCCGCGTCGAAAGTCGGCAGATGGTATACGCCAGGCAGGCTTGAGAGCCAGGGACCTGGTCCGACAGCTCTTGACCTTTGGACGCAAACAGACCATAGAGATCAAGGCGGTGGATCTCAATCGGGTGATATTGAATTTTGAGAAACTGCTTCAGCGGACTATTCGGGAAGATATTGATATTAAGGTAACACTTTCACCTTCGATCCCGGCAATTATGGCCGATGTGGGGCAGGTGGAACAGTTGATCATGAATCTTGCGGTCAACGCCCAGGACGCCATGCCCGGAGGGGGGTATTTGACCATCGAAACAGCTGAAACCATATTTGATGAGGCTGATATGATGGATCATCATGGTATACACACGGGCAGCTATGTTCAGTTGACCATTAGTGATAATGGCATGGGGATGGATGAGGATACCCGTGAGCGGATTTTTGAGCCATTTTTCACAACCAAGGGAAAGGACAAGGGTACCGGCCTGGGTTTAAGTACCGTTTATGGTATCGTCAAACAGCATGGGGGCCACATTTGGGTCTATAGTGAGCCGGACCAGGGAACAATCTTTAAGATTTATCTGCCGGTTACAAAAAGAGAAGTGGTTACAGTAGATAAAGAAGTGGAAGATTTGTCCGACTTGCGCGGCAATGAAACTATCCTTGTTGTCGAAGATGATCAGATGGTTCGCGATATGACTCAGGCCATTCTTATCAATCAGGGATATACCGTACTTACCGCTTCGAGCGGAAAAGAAGCATTACGGATTCTGGATGCCCATACAGATCCACTGCATCTTCTTCTGACGGATGTGATATTACCCGAAATGAACGGTAGAGAATTGTTTGAGCATGCTGCCGGGAAATGTCCGGGGCTCATTGTCCTTTATATGTCCGGATACGCGGATAATGTGCTTGCCCCTCACGGGATACTGGAGGAGGGTTTAAATTTTATTCAGAAACCATTTTCAGTCCAGGCTCTGGCTCTAAAGCTCCGGGAAACGCTGGACAAGGATAGGGGGTAGCGCCCATGGTTTATTTTATCACCGATTTAAGCTTTTCGATTTAAAGTATGGAGTGTGTCATATGGATAAAAAAGATTCCCGAAAAGAATTGGATAAAAGAATCGAAACTTTGGAAAGTGAACTGATTCAGGTCAAACAGGAAGCGGAATTAGTCAGCACTGAAAAAACCATATACGCCTCAATACTTGCCAATGTTCCCCTGTTTATAATGATCGTTGACCAGGACAGACGTGTAAAAAATGTGAGCCTTTCAATGCTTCAGTTTTTAGGGAAAACCGAAGAAAAGATATTGGGCCTTCGTGGCGGAGAAGCCTTGCGCTGTGCCCACCACCTGGATGATCCGAGGGGGTGTGGATTTGGGAAGGTGTGTGATACCTGCGCCATTAGAAATACAATTCAGGATACCCTGACCACCGGAAATATCCATCAAGGGGTTGAAGCGAAACTTTCGATTATGGATGATGAAGTTGAAGAACGGTCTTTTCTGGTTTCAACCGCATTACTTGATGCGGATGACAAACAGGCGATCGTATTTGTCGAAGACATCACCGAACGTAAAAAAATGGAAACAGAGCGGGAAAACCTGATTAATAATCTTACAGACGCTCTTTCGGAAGTGAAAACATTGAGCGGGCTGCTGCCCATCTGTTCCAATTGTAAGAATATACGTGATGACAAAGGCTATTGGAAAAAGATTGAAAGTTATATCCGTGATCACTCAGATGCAAACTTCAGCCATAGTATATGTCCCGAATGCGCCAAACTATTATATCCTGATTTGAATGTTGATATTACGTAGATTATTCCCCGGGTTCTTTGATGGGTCCGGCCCATTGTCCCGGGTATTGATCAACACTTACAGGCACTTTAAAATCATTCAAAGTCAGCTGCGGTACACAAAGATTTGAATTGACATATAATATTTTCGGTTTGGCGCTGATCCCAGGCAATGCCTTCTTCACAGGCCTGTACCAGTAGTTTCCGGGTTTATCAGGTTTATCAAAAGTCCATTTCATTTTATTTTGTTTCGTATTCCCTCCGGGCTCTCTGGAGGTCACGTTTTTCATCCCTGCTCCGGATGGATTCCCTCTTATCATATTTGCGTTTTCCCCTGGCCAGTGCAAGGGTCATTTTTACCTTTCCGTTTATAAAATAAATATTCAACGGAATCAGGGAAGCCCCTTTTTCATTGACTTTACTGTATAGCTTTTTTATTTCCTGTTTGTGCAGGAGAAGTTTTCTGGGCCTTAACGGGTCATGGTTTCCATAATACGCAAAGGGGCAGGGGCTTATATGCATCTGGTAAATATAGACTTCACCGTCTTTTATTCTTGCGTATGAATCTTTTAGGTTGGCTTTGCCGAGTCTTAGTGATTTTACTTCAGTCCCTTTTAGTACAATTCCGGCTTCATACTTATCATCAATAAAATAATTGAAACGGGCTTTTCTGTTTTCCGCGATCATTTTTTTATGTTCTTTATCCAAGTGTGTCCTTTTTTAGTATGTTGCAGGTGGTGCTAACGTGTTCAACGAAGATCCGCACTTACTTATTATTATCCCCATTATTAAATGGTATTTCACAGGATAACATACTGCCGTAAACGTCATGGACCCGCTCAAATACTTCCCGTGCGGTAGTAAGTTTGAGTACATCTTCGACAAACTGCCGGGTTTCGTTTATACTAAGGGTTTTAATGGCGCGCTTAACCGTCGGAATGGATTGCGGGTTCATGCTGAGTCCGTCAAGTCCCATACCCAGTAGTATCGGCAAGTGAATGGGGTCGGCAGCCATTTCGCCGCACATAAAAACCTTTATATTTTTTTCAGAGGCCACATCCTTAAGGCTTTTGATCATTCGAAGGATCGCGAGATCAAACGGCTGATAAAGGTGGGCCACCTGTTTATTCCCGCGATCGATTGCGAGTGTATACTGGATGAGATCGTTTGTACCGATACTGAAAAAATCGACTTCATTTGCCATTAAGTCGGCCATAATTACAGCCGAAGGAACTTCCATGAGTATCCCGATTTGAATATCCCTGTTAAACGTGATACCGTCTTTTTCCAGGGACTCGGCAGCTTCATCAAGCATCCGCTTGGACTCAATGACTTCATGATAGTTTGATATCATCGGGAACATGACCCTGACGTTCCCGAAAGCCGCGGCCCTTAGTATGGCTCTTAATTGTACCCGAAAAATTTCCGGTTTTTTCAAACAGTATCGAATACCGCGAAGGCCAAGAGCCGGGTTAACCTCCGGATAAGCGACAGAAGCCGCGGTTCTTGCCTTATCCCCATTTATATCAAGTGTGCGTATCGTAACCGGATTTGGCGCCATGACTTCAATAACATCACGATACTTATCAAAAAGTTCATCCTCCGATGGAAAATCGGGCCGGCCCATATACTGGAATTCGGTCCGGTATAAACCGATACCGTCGCCGCCGTGACTATGAACAGACACCACTTCTTCAGGCAGCTCAATATTCCCGAGAACCTTAATTACAGAACCATCTGTTGTCTGGGCCGGTGAACAGGCACTTCTGGTGATGGCGGCCATATACTGGTAATACTTGTGTTTCCGGTATTCATATTTTATCAGTGTTTGTTCAGACGGCTGAATGATTACAGATCCGGATATACCATCAACAATAATGACATCATCGTTGTTGATCAGTTTTGTGGCGTTTTCAAGACCCAATATTGCTGGAATTTCGAGTGTTCGGGCAATGATTCCAGTGTGAGATGTTTTTCCACCCCTGTCCGTTAAAAATCCTTTTATTTTTTCCAGATTGATCTGGCTCGTTTCAGATGGTGAGAGATCGGTAGCGACCAGAATCACACGTTTGTCTATATTTTTAATATTAACCTGCTGAATCCCCACAAGGTTTCGCATAATGCGATCTGCCACATGGACAATGTCCGATGAACGTTCCTGTAAATAGGAATCAGTCATATTTTGAAAAATATTTCTAACATTTGTAACGACTTTCTTAAGAGCCCATTCCGCGTTTACCCCTTCATTTTCAACTGTACTTATCGTACGTCCATACAGCATTTTATCTTTTAGAAGGATTACCTGTGTTTCCAGGATATTGACATGATCACGAAAATCTTCAGGAGCATCTTCTATGATCGTGCGAAGTTCATTTTTGGCTTTTTTAACAGCGGTCTTGAACCGTTTAACCTCTTGTTTTATATTTGCGTTTTTTATGAAATATTTTTCAACAACATTGACGCCTTCGGTATCAACAATATATGCCTTACCAATACAGATACCTGGGGACGCGCTTATTCCCTTTATGATTTTCTCCTGATTATACGGTACCGTCATTTTTTGCTTATTCTCCAAAACCGGTTTCGATCAGCTCTGCAATTTCGTTAAAGATAGCCATATCTTTACGATCGTCAAGTGCTAAAATGATCTTTGAACCGCAGGCGCACCCCAGTGTGAGTATATCGATGATGCTCGATGCATCCACTTTTTCACTGTCTTTGATCAGCCATATTTTTGAAGCGGCTTTCTGGGCAATTTTGGCGATTAATGCCGCAGATCTTGCGTGGATGCCAAGTTCATTGGTTACCATAACTTTCTTTGAGAATTCCACGGATGATTGGGGCATAATAAAATAATATTCAGGAATTGTGTAAAAGGCGAACTGAGAAACAAAATTCATCGGAATTATGTTTGGAAACCATTTTTTTTGATTATTACCAGCATACCCGGTATATGTCAATTAAGCAATCTCTACTAACCAGGAATTGCTGCGTTGACAATAAGAGATATTACTGTTAAATATCGACCTCGTATTCGATTTGTCATGGATCGCTTTTAACAAAAAACCGACGTTTCAAATCATTGCATCATTTCATTCAGGAGGTATAAAAAATGTCTGAAAAAGTTTTTATCTTTGGTAAGAATTCGTGACCCCATACTATCGCGGCTCGTGAAGCCTATAAAAGTAAAGATTGTGAGTTTGAATATTTTGACGTTTTATCAGACACTGAAAAACTCGATAAAATGCTGAAATACTCATCAGGGGCGCGAAAGGTCCCGGTGATTGTCGATAATGGAAAGGTTACGATCGGGTTTAACGGCAATTCCTGAGGGGTTTAAACACATCGGCTGGATGCCGATATGGATCCCCCTGCTTTATAGGAATAATATTTAAGGTGATTATGGAAAAACAATATTTAATAGACGATTTTAAACTTGGAGAATCATGGCGTATATTTAAGATTATGGGAGAGTTTGTTGACGGGATTGAGAATTTGCACGATCTTGGACCGGCAGTCAGTATTTTCGGATCAGCCAGGACCAAATCCAGCGAATCATCATACAAGGCAGCTGAAAAAATAGCGGAACTTTTTGTTAAAAACGAATTTTCCGTAATAACCGGCGGCGGCGGCGGTATTATGGAGGCAGCCAATAAGGGAGCCGCGAAAGCCGGAGGTAGATCGGTTGGGCTGAACATTTCCCTGCCTTTTGAACAAAGCCCGAATGAATATTCCAATCTCAGTATTGAGTTCCACTACTTTTTTATCCGTAAGGTGATGTTTGTAAAGTACGCGCTGGCTTATATTATCATGCCCGGCGGTTTTGGCACACTCGATGAGCTGTTTGAAGCGGTAACCCTGATACAGACCAGACGAATCAAACCGCTTCCTGTGATCCTGGTCGATTCTAAATACTGGTCCGGGCTCAAGGAATGGATCGTATCCCGTATGCTTGATGAAAAACGGATATCACCCGCGGATATTGACATCCTGCAGGTCATGGATGATCCGGAAGAGATCGTTCATACTGTAAAAAAGATGGTTGTATTGTAAAAGGCATCATCATCATGCCCGATCAGATATCCAATAAACCGACATACGAAACCCTTGAAAAGAAAATAGGAAGGCTTGAAAAAGAGTCCCAGAAGCTCAAATTGGCCGAAAAAGCGGTTCGCCGGCAAAATGAATACCTGACAGCCATGCATGAAACCTCTCTCCGCCTGACCGACAGGCTGGACAGAAAAGAGCTGCTGGAATCAATTTTGTATCGCGCTGCCCTCTTGACCGGTACCGAACATGGATACATTTACCTGCTGGAGCCGGGTAAAAAAAAGATGCAGATGCAAGTCGGGATGGGATTTTTCAAAGGCCAGCTTGGACGCCGGGTAAAACCGGGTGAAGGAATCGGCGGGAAAGTCTGGCAGACCGAAAAACCGCTCCTGGTTGATGACTACCACTCCTGGCGTGGGAGGCTGTCTGATAAAGCCCTGGATGAACTTCATTCCATTGTCGGAATTCCCCTGAAAACAGACCGACAGATACTCGGTGTGATCGGCCTGGCATATGTTGATACCAGGAAAAGATTTAATGAAGAGGATATTACCGTACTGGGGCGTTTCGCGCCTTTGGCCATTGTGGCTCTGAATAAGGCAAAATTATATGCCGATATCAAACGGGAACTCACCGAACGTGAGCGTACCGAAGCTGTACTGCGTGAGAGTGAAGAAAGGTACCGCTATTTACTCGAATCATCTCCGGACCCTATCGTGGTTTATGATATTAAAGGAATTGCTACATATGTAAACCCCGCGTTTGAGCAGACATTCGGGCTGTCCAGAAGCGAACTTCTCGGCAAGCAGATCGATTTTGTTCCGGACGAAAGCTGGCCGGAAACAAAGGATGCGATTGAGCGCATGTTGAGCGGTAAAAAGATCAGCCTGTTCGAAACCAAGAGGTTGAACAAGAGCGGGCAGGTACTTGATGTTCAGATTAGTTCCACCCTTTACAATAACCGGGATGGAAAACCCGCGGGGAATATCGTCACACTTCGTGACATTACCGCCCATAAAAAAGCGGAGGAAGAGCTTCAGAAATATCATGATCACCTTGAAGACCTTGTGGGAGAGCGTACTTCGGAGCTGGGTAAGATCAATACTCAACTGGAACTGGAAATCGAGGAAAGAAAGCGGATTGAGAAATCCCTGCTCAAGCGGGAAAGGGAATTGGAAGCCCAGTCCCATCATCTGGAGGAAGTCAATACGGCCTTAAGAGTACTTTTGAAGCAAAGAGAGATGGATCGCCATGAATTGGGTGAAAATGTTCTTGTCAATGTCAGGGAACTGGTTGCCCCATACCTTGAAAGATTAAAAAAGAGCCGTCTGGTTACCGAGCAGACCACACTGGTGAGTATCCTTGAGTCCAATCTAAATAATATTATTTCTCCATTTATCAGTAAGTTATCATCGAAATTTTTTAACCTGACTCCAATGGAGATCCGTGTCGCCAATCTTGTTAAAGAAGGCCGGACCAACAAAGAGATCGCAATCATTCTGTTTATTTCAAAGAACACTGTTCTATTCCACAGGCACAACATCAGAACCAAGCTGGATTTAAAAAATAAAAAAATTAATCTCGCATCTCATCTGTTATCATTTGACAAGTAGTGGTATATCCCCACTATTAACCAACTACAATCACAGGGATATGTCTATTTTTTTACCACAAACCAGATGTTCAAAGATTAAATGACGTGCAGGATGGGTGTCTTAATTTTTGTAATCACGGGTGCTGACTTCGGCCGGAAAAATCGATAAATAATTTTGCCAAACCGGTTTATTTTTTTGATCTTATCGGATAACTATGTGAAATAATAAAATTATATCAATTAACATACCCTGGAATAATCATGGTCATATGATTCCGAGCGGATCCTTTGAGCCATTTTTCAGAACGTATTTCACATATTTTTCCAATAAGGATATCTACCGATTCACCGATAATACCGTCAACATGAATACGTAATAATCAGGTTCAAAGAATAGTGGCTAGTCCATCAGCCCATCAAGTGGGTCTGATTTTTTACTTGACTAAAAAAATAGTACATGGTGTTTAGTGTGTTAATGAGCATTTAAAAATGAATTTCATTCAACGAATGTTTCATTCAGATACGTGGTTTCCTGCAGTAATTTCGTTACTGTTTTTTGGCAGAGTGCCTGATAGAGTATATCCCGTACTGAAATCATATTTTTACAAATTAATTCAAATCATTAGTGAGTTCTATGGTACCTTTAACGGTTTCGGATGTAACCTTGACATTTGGCGGTCTTCACGCGCTCTCAAAAGTCAATATGGAGATCAAGCCCGGCCTGATCACATCGATTATCGGGCCCAACGGAGCAGGGAAAACCAGCCTGCTGAACTGCGTTTCCGGCTTCTACCACGCAACAAAGGGCGAAATAAAATTCGGTGATCGCCGTCTCACACATGCTTCACCCCACCAGGTATCAAACCTTGGAATCGCGCGCGCGTTTCAGAATCTTGAACTATTCGGCGGGTTATCCGTACTCGATAATCTGCTTTTAGCGCGTCATCAGAAACTGAAGTACAATCTTTTTCAGGCCATCATTTATTATGGAAAAACGTCAAGAGTAGAAGCGGAGAACAGGGCATACGTGGAAGAAGTGATCGATTTCATGGAGCTTGAGCCATACCGCAAAAGCCTTGTGGGCAATTTAAGCTATGGTGTTCAAAAAAGGGTTGAGGTGGCCCGCGCGCTGACACTGGCACCATCCCTGCTGCTGCTGGATGAGCCCATGGCGGGTATGAATATCGAAGAAAAGGAAGACATCGTGCGTTTTATTATTGATATTCAAAAGGAACGTGATACCACGGTTGTACTGGTTGAACATGATCTGGGAGTCGTTATGGACATTTCAGACCAGATATATGTACTCGATTTCGGTGAGGTGATCGGTTCGGGCACGCCGGGTGAGGTGGCAGCGAATTCAAAAGTAATTGAGGCCTATATTGGAGAAGAGTAATTCATAATGGAAAATACAGACCACTTGCTTGAACTGTCAATTCCCCAGCTTCTTCGCTGGCGGGTGAAGTCCACCGGGGACAAGGTGGCCCTGCGGGAAAAGGATTATGGCTGCTGGAACAGTTATACATGGGAAGTCTATTACGACCATGTTCGTAAAGTCGGGCTGGGATTAAAGGAGATCGGTTTAAAAAAGGGTGATACAATCGCCCTGATCAGTGATAATATACCGGAACTGCTGTTTACCGCCCTGGGCGCGCAATCTATCGGAGCGATTTCCGCGGGCATCTACCAGACAAGCATGCCGGGTGAGATTGCCCAGATTCTTGAGTATCTGAAAGTCCGTGTCGTTTTTTGTGATGACCAGGAGCAGGTCGATAAGATTCTGGAGATCAGGAAAGAAGTTCCGAATGTCAAAAAAGTGATCTATGAGGATCCGCGGGGGATGCGGGATTATCAGACAGACGGCTGGTTCATGTCTATCGAAGACATCTATAAACTCGGTGAAGATCTCCATCAAAAAGAACCGGATCTTTTTGAATCCCTGGTGGATCAGGGAAAACCCGATGATGTGTGTCATCTCTGTATGACTTCAGGAACCACCGGTTTACCCAAGGGTACCATGCTTACCCATAAAAATTACATCAATATGGGGCTGCAGCTTACAGCGGCCGACCCGCTGGAACCGACCGATGAATATGTTTCTTTCCTGCCATTTGCCTGGATCGGTGAACAGATGAACTCGTTTGGTGTCGCAATGGCAACCGGTATTACCATCAATTTTCCGGAGTCCGTGGAAACCAGCATGGAAGATCTGAAAGAGATCGGGCCGCATTTTATGTTCGGCGCCCCAAGAATCTATGAAACCATCCGTTCGCAGATCTGGCTGAAAATTGATGAATCATACTGGCTGAATAAGTTGTTCTATAATTATTTTATCAAGGTCGGGGAAAAAGCAGCAATATACAGGATGTCCGGCAAGACCATGCCGTTCAGCCTCAAATTCAAAAATTGGCTGGGCAGGCAGCTCATCTTCAGACCCCTGATCAACCAGATCGGACTGCTCAGGCTCAGGAGGGCATATACGGGAGGCGCGGCCCTGGGGCCGGAGCTTTTCACCTTCTACCAGGCTCTGGGTGTGAATCTGAAACAAATCTACGGTCAAACTGAGATCGTGGGAATCGCGTATATGCACAGGGACGGTGACGTTCGGCCGGATACTGTGGGGAAGCCGCTCCCCGGTACGGAATGCAGAATATCTGAAGAGGGGGAAATTCTTTCCCGGTCCGCTTCGGTGACACCCGGTTATTTTGGCCTGCCGGAAAAAACCGCGGAACTTCTTGAAGGCGGATGGCTCCATTCCGGTGACGCGGGTTATATTGATGATAACGGCCATCTGATTGTTATCGATCGTGTTTCAGATGTCATGCATAACGATAAGGGTGAAATGTTCAGCCCGATGTTCCTGGAAAACAAGCTGAAATTCAGTCCCTATATTAAGGAAGCGGTTATATTTGGTGATCAGAGAGAATATGTGGCTGCACTGGTTAATATAGACCCGATTGTGGTCGGCAAATGGGCGGAAGACAGGGGAATTTCATATACCACATTCATGGATCTTTCCGCGAAACCGGAAGTGGCTGACCTGATCAGGGAGCAGATCCTGGATATCAACCAGAGGGTTGAGAAAGAATATTTTAAAATCAAACGTTTTGCCATCCTCTATAAACTTCTTGATGTGGATGACGGGGAACTCACAAAGACTGGTAAAATCCGCCGGAAGTTTGTGAAGGAAAAATACCAGAACCTGTATGACTCACTTTACGATGAAAGCATTGAAGAAAAAGACGTTGAGGCATTCTTCCAGTACCAGGATGGACAGACCACAACCGTAAAAACAAAAATTTCCTTTTATACCATGGAAGGGGTATGATGAGTTATTTT
>JAUVGT010000147.1 GCA_030593645.1 Deltaproteobacteria bacterium | reverse complement strand
ATTCGGGGTCGGTATCGGTATCGCAATCGTTTTTGATTAATCCCAAAAAACCGGGTTTGTGTGATAAAATCGATTGACCTGCCTCCGCCGAGCTATGGCAGACAGGCTGGATTCTGGCCTCCGCCAGAATGACGTTGGATATATATTTGTGATTATATTCTCAAGGATGAGGAAGGAAGTCTTGACGGTCTCGTAAAAAGTCCAACTTCTGCGTTGTGCTGCATTTTTCAATGATTCAACGTACGATAAGTACGCTTCATCATTACAAAATTTGCACGCCTTGAATTTGAACTCTTTACGAAACCGTCTAATTCGAACTTTTTACGAGACCATCAAGTCTTAAATCCACTTCTAAAATGTGGTGCACATAATACTCGATACACTATTGTATCATACGGCAATTTGAGACACCGATAGTTGGGTCATTTCGAAATCTGAATATCAATAATAACCAGATATTTAACGTTTTGCCATGATACAGGATAATGACATATTGTGGTATATATATTGCAAAATATCTTATAAAATGAAACCGGCTGACTTGATAAGGCAAGGGAGTTTATATAATGCGCAGAGGCAAAGTGACATCTAAAGTGGTTATTGTTCTGATTATTACTGTGCTGGCATGGGTATTTTTCACATATGACCTTAGCAGTTATCTTTCCCTGGAAAATCTTAAAGTACAGCAACGGGGATTTCAATCTTTTTACGCAGACAATCAGTTTTTAACCATATCCGTTTATATGTTAATTTACATCCTTGTCGCTGCCCTTTCCCTTCCTGGTGCCGGTGTAATGAGCCTTGCGGGCGGAGCCCTTTTTGGACTGCTTGTGGGTGTTATCATTGTCTCTTTTGCCAGTTCAATAGGAGCAACACTTGCCTTCCTGTTTTCCAGATTTCTTTTCCGTGACTGGGTGCAGAAAAAATTTGGAGATAAACTTTCTACGATCAACAAAGGTATTGAAAAAGAAGGTGGATTTTATCTCTTTACGCTCCGGCTGGTTCCTTATTTTCCATTTTTTGTTATTAATTTATTGATGGGACTTACCCCTATACGCATCCCTGTCTTTTACGCAGTAAGCCAGTTAGGGATGCTTGCTGCCACAATAGTATTCGTGAACGCCGGTACACAGTTGGCCAGGATCGAATCAGTAAAAGAGATACTCTCACTTGAACTGATCATTTCGTTTACACTCCTTGGCGTATTCCCGCTTATCGCAAAAAAAATCGTTTCAGTCCTGAAAGCTCGAAAAGTCATGGCTAAATATAAGAAACCCAAAAAGTTCGATTACAACCTGGTGGTTATCGGTGCGGGTTCAGGGGGGTTGGTAACTTCTTATATCGCGGCCGCGGTTCGCTCCAAAGTGGCTTTGATCGAAAAACACAAAATGGGCGGAGACTGTCTGAATACCGGGTGTGTCCCCAGTAAATCACTGATCAGAAGCGCGAAAATGCTTTCTTATGTCAATCGGGCAAAAGAATTTGGTTTTAAAAACGGAAAAATCGATTTTGATTTTGCGGATGTCATGGAAAGGGTTCAGGGAATTATTCAAAAAATCGAACCCCATGATTCAATTGAACGTTATACTGATCTGGGTGTGAACTGCATTCAGGGAGAGGCCCGGATTAACTCACCTTATGAGGTGGAAGTCAATGGTCAGACGATTACCACAAGAAACATTGTCATCGCGACCGGTGCGTCACCATTTGTTCCTCCGATTCCCGGACTTGATAAAATAAATTATTATACATCGGATACCATTTGGAATATCCGAAAGCTTCCAAAACGATTATTGATTTTAGGCGGCGGACCGATCGGTTCCGAGTTAAGCCAGGCTTTCGCGAGACTCGGTTCAGAGGTTACACAGGTACAGAGGGAACCGCAGGTAATGGTCAGGGAAGATCCTGAAATCGCTGAATTGATCATGAAGCGTTTTCAGGAAGAAAATATCAATATGTTATTAAACCATGAAGCGGTAGAAATCGTCACAAATGGAAACTCAAAAACACTGATCTGCAAGTATGAAGACCGGGAAGTCAGTGTTGAATTCGATGAGATCCTGGTCGCTGTCGGTAGAAAAGCGAATATCAAAGGATTCGGACTTGAAAAACTGGGAGTGGCCATCACAGACGGGGGAACCATCGAAGCCAATGAATTTCTACAGACCAATTTCCCCAACATTTACTGCGTGGGAGATGTCACAGGCCCTTACCAGTTTACCCATTTCGCGGCACACCAGGCCTGGTATGCTTCTGTGAATGCCCTTTTTGGAGGATTTAAAAAATTCAAGACTGATTACCGAATCGTTCCATGGGCAACATACACCGATCCTGAAGTCGCCCGGGTTGGGCTCAATGAAAAAGACGCAAAGGAAAACGGAACCCAATATGAAGTGACCACATATGGAATCGATGACCTGGATCGCGCGATTGCCGATTCCGAAGACCATGGCCTGGTCAAAGTATTGACCCGGCCGGGAAAAGACAAAATTCTGGGAGTTACAATTGTCGGCCCCCATGCTTCGGATATCATCGCAGAATATGTTCTCGCGATGAAAAACGGACTGGGATTAAATAAGATACTCGGAACGATTCATATTTATCCAACTCTTGCCGAAGCAAACAAATACGCGGCAGGTGAATGGAAAAAAGCCCATGCCCCTGAGAAAATATTACAATGGATCCGTCGCTTCCATAACTGGAAGAGAGGATAATATAAGATCTGATATTGATTTCCTTGATTATAACTCAAAAAAGGATAAAATAATGGAAACCTATTACACACCGGAAGATTTACCAAGATTCGAGGAAATAGGAAAAGAAGCCCCGGGGCTTGCTGAAAAATTCTTTGACTATTACAAGGATGTATTTACCGAAGGGGATCTGACTGAAAGAGAAAAAGCGCTCATCGCGCTTGCTGTTGCCCATGCCATTCAGTGCCCATACTGTATAGACGCGTATACCCAGGCCTGCCTGGAAAAGGGATCTAATTTATCGGAGATGACGGAAGCCCTGCATGTGGTTACGGCAATCAGGGGAGGCGCGTCACTGGTCCACGGAATCCAAATGAGAAACATCGCAAAAAAACTGTCAATGTAAATTTATGGAACATTCAGATCAGATCAAACCGTTCGGAAAAATGATAGCCTCTGAAAATCTTAAGCTGGAACGGAAAAAAACCACCGTTTTACAGGTTAACGTGGGTTATCTCTGCAACCAGAAATGCCGGCACTGTCACCTTGAAGCCGGTCCCGCCAGGAAAGAAGTAATGTCCCTGGAAACAATGAATAAAGTCATCGACTATGCGCGTCAATGCAATTTCATGGTAATCGACGTAACCGGCGGCGCACCGGAAATGGTACCGTATATCGATTACCTGATCGACAGCCTGACGCCCCTTGCACAGAGATTCATGTTTCGATCAAATCTTTCCGCCTTAGGTCAAAAATCACGGGAAGATTTGATCTATCTATTAAAGGAGCACCAAGCGGTAATTATCGCGTCGATGCCATCAATCAATGAAGCACAGACCGACGGGCAACGCGGCAGCGGAATATTCAGTAAAAGTATCAGCACTTTAAAAAAACTGAATGAACTGGGTTATGGGTGTGAAGCTGCCGGTCTGGAGCTAAACCTGGTATCCAATCCCTCCGGTGCTTTTCTTCCGCAGCCGCAGGAACAAACCGAAAAAAGGTTTCGAAAGGTTTTAAAGGAAAAATGGGGAATCGTGTTTAATCATCTGTTCAGCTTTGCCAATGTGCCCCTTGGAAGATTTAAAAAGTGGCTCATTGAATCGAACAATTACAGCTCGTATATGAATAAACTTGCTTCATCCTTTAACCCCTGTTCGATTGAAGGTTTGATGTGCCGAAATACCATATCCGTATCATGGGACGGATTTCTATACGATTGCGATTTTAACCTGGCAGCCGACCTGCCCATGACGGGAAAAAAAATAAATGTTTCCAGTATGCGGGGACTGCCCAAAGAAGGTATACCAATTTCGGTATCAGATTACTGTTATACCTGCACTGCGGGCACGGGTTTTACATGAGGCGGAACCATCTCCTGAAGGTTTCAGGAAACATTTTTTACAGTTCAATCGTTTGTATTACACTGTATACCATCACACTTCCAATTACGATTAGGAACTAAATGTCGTTTGTACCTTAAGGAATTATTGGTGCATGAAAGGCACCCTGCCTTCCGTATCTTTTATTCGAGTACGAGTACCGTTTCACTGAGTACAATTACTTAAACCATAATCAGAGTTTGGGTGGGTATTGATATATTTTTGTTATTGGCACTTACACTATAAATTAGACGGAGCGAAGCGTCTTCCACATTCGACGTTCAATTCTCGAGATTCTGGACGTTCAATGTTCGACGTTCATCTTTTCTATGGAACAACTATCCATATTCACCCGTTATCCAATACCCGGCAAAACCAAAACACGCCTGATCAGTGAGTTAGGGGCAAAGGGTGCCGCGGATATCCAGAAACGGATGACCGAACATATGCTGCTTCAGGCAAAAAAAATACAGCTCATTCGGGGCATCCACCTGGAAGTCCGATTCGATGGCGGTAATATTGAAAAGATGAAAAGCTGGCTTGGAAACGGTATAGTATTTCATCCCCAGGGTGAAGGAGATTTGGGTACACGCATTCATCAAACATTTGATGATGCGTTTCAAAAAAAAATATCCTCACTGGTCCTCACGGGCACGGATGCTCCTGATATTTCACCGGTAATCCTGGAAAACGCGTTTAACGCTCTCAAACAAAACCAGGCTGTAATCGGCCCGGCCGCGGACGGCGGTTATTATTTAATCGGTTTGAATCACAGCCTGTCTTCCGGTCAAATCCGTGAGCTGTTTAATCATGTGAAATGGGGATCATCAGAAGTGTTCGATCAAACCCTGGCCACTATAAACGAGCAGAGAATTTCCCACACGCTTCTCACAGAATTGAGTGATGTGGATCGCCCTGAAGACCTGATCGTCTGGGAAAAATCGGTTAAAACAAATCGATACGATCTATCTCCCGAAAAGATATCAGTTGTCATACCCACACTCAATGAAGCCGGTACCCTTCAGGAAACCATAAACCGCGCGAAAGCGGACAGCAATCCTGAAATATTGATTGTTGACGGGGGCAGTGCGGATAGTACAAAAGATATTGCGCAGTCAATGGGTGTAAAAACACTTTATTCTCACCCGCCAAAAGCAGCCCAGATGAACGCGGGAGCGGTGCATGCGACAGGTGATGTACTACTATTTCTGCATGCGGACACATTGCTGCCGAAAAATTATGACAAGCTGATCATCGAGAGCCTTGCCGATCCGGATATCGCTGCCGGTGCTTTTAAACTTGGAATCGATTCACCTAAACGAAAAATGAGGCTGGTTGAAAAAATTTCCAACCTTAGATCCATTTATCTGAAAATCCCCTATGGCGATCAGGCTATTTTTACACCATCATTAACCTTCTTTAAAAATGGCGGTTTTCCCAATATTCCTATAATGGAAGATTTTGTGTTTATAAAAAAAATGAAAAAAAAAGGAGAAATCATCACTCTGCCCGCGGCTGTCACTACTTCATCCAGAAGGTGGGACACGTTCGGTGTGATAAAAACAACCACAATCAATCAGCTGATCATCATGGCTTATACGATCGGGATATCCCCGTACACCCTCTCCCGCTGGTACAAACGAAAAAAGGGACTGACTGGAAGAATTTGATTTAAATCAAATTAATGGTCTGGAAATTGTGCTACTATCCAAACGAACAAATAATTCATGAATTGCAGGGGCTAACGGCTATGTCTTCCTGTATTGAAATGGTGAAACAATGGCTCAAAATAATAATTCAATAAAAAATCGGCCCGTAAAGCAGTTTGGTGGTTCAACCAGAAAAACCATTGGCGAAAACGGTAATCATTTTCTTAAGCAAATGATCGGTGAAACACGTACGGATATATCCGCCTGTTACCAGTGTGAGCGCTGTACAAATGCCTGCCCTGTGAGTCATTTCATGGACATAAAACCCCACCATGTGGTTCGCCATATACAGCTTGGATGGCGAACGGAACTGTTAAAATCAACAACGATCTGGGTTTGTTTATCGTGTGAGATGTGTTCAACCTACTGCCCCAATGATGTTGATATCGCCGAAGTGAATAATCATCTCAGGAATCTTGCGGCTCATTCATCCATCCATCCAAAGGAAAGCGCTCTGGCCGTTTTTCATCAGACGTTCATGGAACAGCTCCAAAAGTACGGCCGTATTAATGAATTCCGTTTAATCAACGCATATAACCTGAAACCGGGCATACTCAAAAACAAGATAAAAACCGGTACACTCAAAGAAGAAATACAGCTCGGGCTCTCCCTCTTTAAAAAGGGGAAGCTGAAGCTGATTCCCAGAAAGTCCAGGGCAATAAAAGAAATTAGAGATCTTTATCGCCATAAAAGAGGAGATATTGTGTGATGAAACTTTCTTTTTATCCTGGATGTTCGCTTGAGGGAATGGCCAATGATTACGCGCGTTCCATTGCTGAAGTATTCAAAGATCTTGAAATAGAGCTGGTTGAAATAGATGACTGGTCCTGCTGCGGATCCACGGCCGCCCACAGTCTGGACCAGATGATGTCCGCTGTGCTTCCGGCACGAAACCTCGCGGCTTCAGAAGAAATGGGACTCGACATCGTCACACCCTGCGCCATGTGTTTCAACCGTCTCAGTTTTTCATTAAGCCAAATTAAAAAGAATCTTGTTGATCTGCCCTGGAACGTCACCGGCGATCTGATCATTTATGACATGACGCGTTTTCTTGCACAGGATGCGTTATTAAAAAAAATCAAAAACAGGGTAATCAGACCCCTCACCGGGCTGAGGGTTGTCTGTTATTACGGGTGCCAGATGGTCCGGCCGCCGAAAATCACCGGCTTTTCTGATTATGAAAATCCCCTGACACTCGACAGGATCGCTGAAACTGCCGGCGCCCGTGTATTGGACTGGTCTTATAAATCAACCTGCTGCGGCGCAAGTATCGGAATCGGGAGAAAAGAAATCCAGGAATCACTGACAAAACGGATTTTACAAAAAGCGGTTCAGACGGGGGCCCAGGCCATTATCGTTTCATGCCCGCTGTGCCAGTCCAACCTGGATATCATTCAGAAAAAAATACCGGGATTAAAACTACCCATTTTTTATTTTACGGAGATCCTGCGCCTTTCCTTTAAAGAGAATATTACAAAGAAATATTTTAAAATGCATTTTACTGATCCTGCTCCGGTTTTAACAAAAATTGGCTTGATGGAATAACTTTATGAACGATAATCAAAATAAAATTGTGGGGAAAGTCCTTGTAATCGGTGGAGGTATCGGCGGAATACAATGCGCCCTTGACCTGGCGGATACGGGGTTTTATGTTTACCTTCTCGAAAGGTCACATACCCTGGGCGGAAACATGGCCCGCCTGGATAAAACATTCCCCACAAATGACTGCTCAACATGCATGTTCTCTCCCAAGCTTGTACAGGTTGCCGGCCATCCGAACATAAAGATCATGACAAACAGCAGCCTTCAATCGATTGAAGGAGAGCCCGGCAATTTTATCGCAAGAATCAAAAAATTCCCACGCTATGTTGATGAAGAAAAATGTATTTCATGCGGACAGTGCGCTGAAAAATGCCCCAAAAAGGTAGGGGATGAATTTAATGGTATGCTGAACACCCGTAAAGCCGCATTTTTAACCTTCCCCCAGGCTGTACCCTTAAAATACGCCCTTGATGAAAATCACTGCCTTTATCTTAATAAAAAAAAGTGCGGATTATGTGAAAAAATCTGCCCCGCGGACGCGATTGTTTTTGACGATCAACCCGAATTCGTTGATATCGATACCGGTGCGGTTGTCCTGTCCACCGGTTTCGATCTTGCTTTAACAACCGGGCATGGTGAATTCGGATATGGCAGGTATAAAAATGTAGTGACATCATTGCAGTTTGAACGAATACTTTCCGCGACCGGTCCTTTCGGCGGGCATATCAAAAGGCCCTCTGATTCAGGCACACCGTTAAAAATAGCCTGGATTCAATGCGTCCTTTCCAGGGACATTACACGTAACAGGCCTTTTTGTTCATCTGTATGCTGCATGCACGCCGCCAAGCAGGCAGTGATGACCCGCACCCATGAACCGGAAACGAACTGCACCATCTACTTCTTGGATGTGCGCGCCCACGGCAAGGGCTTTGATGATTATATTGAGCGCGCCCGATCACAGTATCATGTGCGGTACAAACGTTCCATGATCTCACAGGTGTATCTCAACCCTGAAAATGAAAATCTGATGATCGAAACATTTGATCAGCATACCAATGATAAAATTGAAGAAGAATATGATCTGGTTGTACTGTCAAGCGGTCTGAAACCATCGGCCGGTTTTTCAGAATTGACCAAACAACTGGGATTGATCACGAACCCCTACGGTTATATATCAACAGAGTTTGATGAACCGGTTTCAACCACAAAACCCGGAATTTATGTATGCGGTGGTACCGAAGCTCCCAAAGATATACCTGAAACCATCATCCAGGCCGGTGCCGCGGCGGCCGAAATTTCTGTCCTTTTAAAAACAGCCCGCCATCGGGAAACAACCCGGGAAATATTACCCAAAGAAAAACCGATCGATGATATTCCCCGGGTGGGTGTATTTGTATGCCATTGCGGTACAAATATCGCGGGAGTAATCGATATCCCGAGTGTCATGGAATACGTGAAAACCCTTCCCGATGTGGTTTACGCGGATGATTTTATGTTTTCGTGCTCCACGGAAACTCAGGATGGGTTAATCGATCTGATCAAAAAACACAATCTAAACCGTGTGGTTGTGGCCGCCTGTTCTCCGAAAACACATGAACCCCTTTTTCAAAAAACGTTGATTAGAGCGGGATTAAACCCATATCTTTTTGAACTTGCCAGCATCAGGGATCAGTGTTCATGGGTCCATTATAATGATCGGGACAAAGCCCTGGCCAAATCCAAAGATATCATCCGGGCCGCGGTTTCAAGGGCCGTACGTTTGGAGCCATTGGAAAGCAACACATATCCCGTGACTCCTGAAGCATTGATTATTGGAGGGGGAATTGCCGGTATATCTGCAGCGCTGACGATAGCGGATCAGGGGTTACAAGTTCACCTTGTAGAAAAATCGGAAAAGCTCGGCGGATTTGCATCGAACCTAGCATTCACGTTAGAAGGTGATTCCCCGGTCAGGCTGGTTCGAAATTTAACAGAAAGAATCACCGGGCATCCTAAAATTTCTGTATATCCCGGCAGCAGCCTTGTATCACATGCGGGACATGCCGGAGCATTTAGCGGAAGCATTCAAAGCAAAGATAAATCCATCACTATAAAATATGGCGCTGTCATCGCGGCCACCGGTGCCAGCCCTTACGAACCAGAAGAATACCTGTATGGATCCGATGATAGGATCACAACGCAGGTCGATTTTTCAAAACAACTCCAGAAAGATCATGAATGGGCAAAAAATCTGAAACATGTGGTGATGATTCAGTGTGTGGGCTCCCGCAATGAGGATTTCTCTTTTTGCAGCAGGATGTGCTGCTCAGCCGCGGTTAAAAATAGTATAAAACTCAGTGAAATAAACCCGGATGTTCAGATTGTTATTTTATACCGGGACATGAGAACATTTGGCTTTAAAGAGCTGTATTATTTAAAAGCAAGACAAAATGGCGTGCTTTTTTTTCGATATATTCCCGAGGAAAAGCCAGATTTAAAAATAAATGAAGACAAACTGGTTGTGGATTTTACCGACCGAAGCACCCTCCAGGATTTCAGAATCGAACCCGATCTCGTGGTACTGAGCAATGGGATCAGACCCAATAAGGGGGCGGAACAGCTTTCCCGTCTCCTTAAACTTCCGATGACAAAAGAAGGTTTTTTTCATGAAGCTCATGTAAAATTGAGACCGGTCGAATTCGCGTCATCGGGAATTTTCCTGGCCGGAACGGCTCATAGCCCGCGATTTATCGATGAAACGATCACCATGGCAAAGAGTGCCGCGCAGCAGGCCATGAAAATCCTCTGCAAAGATAAGATGACCACATCCGCGGAAATCGCGGTGGTTAACTCCGATCTGTGCGCGTCCTGCCTGGTATGTGTTCGTGTCTGCCCGGTTGGCGCCCCCTTTATCAACACGGAGGGAGTTTCTGAAATTCCGCCGTCATCATGTATGGGGTGCGGAATATGCACAAGCGAATGCCCCGCAAAGGCAATTACACTCAAACACAATACCGATAATCAGATTATATCTAAAATCGATGCTTTACTTGTTTAATAAATAGGGATTCAATCAGAAGGGATAGAGAGACGGTGAGCTTAATATTCTTTTTCATTTACCGATCAATAGTTTTCACGGAAAGCCCTGGAGCTCTTTTTCATTGCTGAGCAATAAATTCCAGGGTACTGCCGAAGGCACGTTCACAATCATAAACCAATGAATTTAATTATAAAAAAAACCTGATGTCAACAGCCAAAAAAACATATCAATGAACATCATATTTCACATTTTTCTGAAACATTTATGAGCATGTCTAATGCCAGTAAATCAATTTTCTCCGGTACTCGGATCTTCGCGGCTTCCGGTGAAGGCGGTTGCCTTCGGCTAATACTTATGTTAATAAATCAAAATGCTTAGGGTTCGCGTAAAAATAAATTCACAAATTTTAAGGGTCGAGGCGCCCAGTCGGCAAGGCGCAAAAGCGCAGAAATATCAAGCATATTTCGAGGTTTTGCAACGCAGCCGAATGGGAT
>JAUVGT010000349.1 GCA_030593645.1 Deltaproteobacteria bacterium | reverse complement strand
TTATCTTCTCTGGTTTCCGTGAACAAAAAACCAACTACTGGTTTGATGATAAATGGTAATGGAATGTTGTTAAACTGAATACTTTTCAAGTCTTCAGCGAGAACCTTTTTGAAGTAAAAATTCGGAAAGATTGATTGTGTTAGTTCACGAAACTTCAACTTATTTTTAAAGAGCTCTATTTTTTCAGGAAGATGGCTAAAAGATAAATGCTGCGATATCCAGCCTATTGAATTTTCAGAGGTCATATAGATGGCAGGACTGTCTGACTCCCGAGCGACTTCAATAGCTCTATCTTCACTCATTTTTTTTGTCCCGCTATAAAGTCCTAATTTTTTTGCTATATCCGTGTCGACAACAGGGATGGCGTTATCTCTGACTGTCATTTTGAAAAAATCCGATACATATGGCTTATCAATAAAAAACATTATTAATGATCCAAGGTTAATCTTTATAGTATCTTAGTGGTTTTGATAACTTCACTTTTGAGGTGAGTTTTTTGAAAAGTTCCTGATGACGCTGATTGTTCGGATCTTCATTCAGGGCTTTTTGAACCCAGTAAATGGCTTGGCCGAAATCCTCCATTTGACGATAATTTTCCGCCATAGCATAAAAAAGATGTTTTTTCGGCACGTTGCGCTGATGATCCGGTAATTTTAATGCCTTTGTGAAATCAGAGATGGCCTGTTCATGCAGTTTGGTTACAGTGTAGCAGCTTCCCCTGCCGACCAGGCTTTCTTCGTCATATTGATTTATGGCCAGTGAACGCGTGTAATGAATAATGGCCTCATCAATGCGGTTTTCCATTTCATGGATCTTCCCAAGGTAAAAGAACGGGTTGTCACCATCCGGGTGGCGGTAGGCTGGATCTCTATCGATAACCTCATTGAAAGCATTTACAGCACCGATACCATCCGGCTTGTGAAAGCATTGTCTGCCATGTTCAAACCATTCCTCCGTCGTACGGAATGATTTTTTTTTAGCCATATCTGCCTCCTTGCAGTTCATTTCCTGAGTGCTTTTATTCCTAAGCTCATATTATTACATTCAAAGAAGGTATAAACAACCCTCAATTGAATGGGTGAATTTTAAAAAGGCTTGAATATAAAAGAAATGTACTATAACACTTTCGTGTATTTGGTGTGTTTCGTGGTTGATAAATAGATATCGATTTTACTCGATTAACAAAGCAGGGCTATTAATCCCTGAATGCCTGCCTACTTCCCAAATGGGACCACTAAAACCGGACAGGATGCTTTATTGATGACATGCTCCGTGATGGTACCGGAGATAAAGTCTTTGATATTGTCTCTGCCGTCCGTACAAATGACGATTAGATCGGCCCCGATTTCTTCGGCTGATTTTGGTATCTCTGTTTCCACTTTACCACCGCGAAGCAGGTAATCGATATGAATATTTTCAGCATGAAAAGTCTTTATGATTTCCTTCATTTCTTCTTTTGATTCGATCGCGATATGTGCAAATTTTTCTTTCATCTTGTCGACGCTTACTCTCAGCATTTCCCTTTCTTTTTTATCCATAAATTCATCATGAACATGGAGCATTGTAATTTTTGAATCAAACTGGTGGGCGATCTGGACCGCTTTTTTTAAAGCAACATAGGCACGTTCACGCATATCCGTGGGGCACAGGATGTGTTTGTACATTTGTGTCTCCTTTTCCATATCAGTTTTCGATATATTATTGTAATATATACATTGTAACCTATGATGTGACAACCTGTAAAACTATTTATATTGCATGGGTTAAATTATGGATACGGCCGTTCAGGCATGAATCAAACCATACATTTTTAAGTCCGGTTTACGCTTTGGCTTGCTTTTTTCATGTGAATTTGAGAATTAACATAAAATTGAAATAGCCGTGATGTTATTTTAAAGTGGTTATAAAATCTCCAGGCAGGCTCCACGTCGCTGTTGGATCAATCCGTTTCAGGTGGGGATTGAAACCACTTCTGCACATTGTTTTTGAAAAGGAAAAATTAGAACCAAATTCAGGTTCACAGGAGGTTTGCATGCTTGATATCAATTTTGTTCGGAGTCAATATCCTGTTTTTCAGGATCCTGAAACCGCAGAATGGGCTTTTTTTGAAAATGCCGGCGGATCATATGTTCCGCGGCAGGTTATAGATCGGTTAACACACTTTTTTAAATACACCAAAGTTCAGCCGTATTATCTGTTTAAATCGTCCATAGAGGCGGGTGAGGCAATGGATCAGGGATACCGATGTATGGCGGAACTTCTAAATGCCGACATCGATGAATTGACCCTGGGCCCATCGACCTCTATGAATACCTATATTCTGGCACAGGCCATCAGGCCTTCGATCAAATCTGGCGATGAAATTGTGATTACCAACCAGGACCATGAAGCCAATATCGGCTGCTGGGAACGGCTTAATGAATTCGGGGCTGTAATTAAAAAATGGCGGATAAATCCGGATACCGGGGAACTCAATATAGAAGATCTCGAAAAACTGGTAACAGATCGTACTCGCCTTGTGTGTTTTCCGCTCTGTTCCAATATCGTTGGGACAATGAACGATGCCGTTGCAATAGCTGATATTGCACACGCTGTGGGGGCACTGGTTGTGGGAGACGGGGTTTCTTTCGCACCTCATCGCATAGTGGATGTGAATCAGCTGGGTATTGACCTGTATCTGTTCAGTACTTACAAGACGTTTGGGCCCCACATCGGTGTATTATGGGGAAAAAAAGATGTGCTTGAGAAATTGGCAAGTCAGGGGCATTATTTTAACGCGGACATCCCGCACTACCGCATGAACCCGGCAGGTCCCCTTCACGCGGAGATCGGCGCTCTGGCCGGTATCGGTGAATACTATGAAGCGGTATACGCGCATCATTTCAATGAACCGGCCGCAGGTCTGCATGAAAAAGCAGAACGGGTATTCGATCTTTTTTCGGAACAGGAAACAAAGCTGGCCAATCAGCTGCTTCAAGCCTTACAGGATCTGCCTGATGCAAGAATTGTCGGGAAATCACGGGCTGAAATCGGGAAACGGGCATCAACAATTTCCATTATTCCATTAAAAAGAAAACCAAGTGATATCGCAAAAGAACTTGCAACCAGAAAAATAGCGGTAGGTAAAGGCCATTTTTACGGCCGCCGCTGTGTTGAGGCATTGGGTGTTGAAGATTCGGAAGAAGGTGTTGTAAGAATCAGCCTGGTACATTATAATACTGAAGAGGAAGTCGATTGGCTGATTAATAATTTGTCCATGTAATATGTGAATTGCATATAGCGGTTTGGTGAGAGTATACAGTTATGAGGTTTGAGAATGATCGAAGATAGTTCAATCGTGGTTACAGGTATTGGTGTTTTTTCTTCAATCGGATGTACAAAGGACGATTTTTGGAATTCGCTGATTGCTGGTAAATCGGGCATTAAGGGTATCAGGGGGTTTGATTCAACGGGTTTCAAAAGCAGGATTGCATCTGAAATAATTGATTTTGATCCGGGTCAATACATGTCTGATAAACTGGCCCGCAGGATGGCAAGGGTCTCGCAGCTATCGGTTGCTGCTTCCGTTGAAGCGGTAAGGGACGCTGACCTTGACCTTGAGAAGGAAGATACCTCGAAGATCGGATGTATCATTGGCTCGGCAGCCGGTGATTTTTATATGGTTCAAGAGCAGTTCCCGAAGTTTGAAGCAAAGGGGCCCGGACATCTGAATCCATTTACAGTTCCGAAAATCATTGTCAATATGCCGGCCTGCAATGCGGCCATTGTTTTAGGGCTTCATGGGCCGAACACGGCCGTGATAACAGCCTGTGCTACAGGTTCGCACAGTATTGGTGCGGCTTACGATCTTCTCAGAACCGGTCAAGCCGATGTAATGCTTGCCGGCGGAACTGAAGCCGCGGTTATGCCTTATGTCGTTGACGCTTATGACTGCATGAAGGTCCTGTCAAGACGCAATGAAAACCCAGAAAGGGCGAGCCGGCCTTTTGACGCGGACCGGGATGGATTTGTCATTGGTGAAGGGGCAGGCGTATTTGTCCTTGAATCCATGAAACATGCAAGAAAGCGTGGTGCGGAGCCCCTGGCTGAACTGAAAGGGTTTGGGATGACGTGTGATGCATACAGTTTCGCGCTTCCTGAACCCAGCGGTAAATGGGCCGCTGCCGCCATTAAGCATGCGATCAAAAATTCGGGTATTCATCCGGATGATATCGGTTATGTAAACGCACACGGCACTTCAACAAAAGCCAATGATATTGCGGAAACCAAGGCGATCAAAGAAGTATTTAAAATGAATACACCGCCGGTAAGTTCCACCAAATCAATGATCGGCCATACCCTGGGAGCCGCGGGAGCCGTCGAGGCAGCGGCGACTGTGCTGGCTCTTTATCACGGCTGCCTTCCCCCGACCATTAACTATGAAACCAAAGATCCTGACTGTGATCTTGATGTGGTCCCCAATGAAGCCCGTGATAGTAAAATAAAGTACGCGCTTTCGAATTCTTTTGGGTTCGGCGGACAAAACGCCGTGGTGGTTTTTGGAAAAGTATAACCACAAAAAAAACAGCACTACAGAATGAACAAAGACCGCAGATTGCCAGCATGTGTAAAAAATCATTGAACCATAACCGACTTAAACCGTTACCACGATTGTATATGGCCCCGCTCAGGGGATTTACCGATCATATATACAGGAACACTTATGCTGAGCATTTCAATGGATTTGATCTGGCAATTGCCCCTTTTGTATCGAGTGTAATCGGCAGCAAAATAAGGAAAAAATATATCAAAGGCCTGCTTCCGGAAAACAACACCGGTATGCCTGTTATCCCCCAAATCCTGAGTAAATCCGCAGAAGGTTTTATACTTCTGGCCAACTTCCTTTATGATTTTGGTTATGAGACGATAAACTGGAACCTCGGATGCCCTTATCCCATGGTGACCCGGAAAAATCGCGGGTCCGGTCTTCTGCCTCACCCGGAAATGATTCATGATTTTTTGGGGGAAGTCATCCCCAAAATTAAAGGAAACCTTTCGATAAAGACAAGATTGGGATTAAAACGCAGGGATGAAATTTTCGAACTGATACCAATATTTAACCAGTTCCCGATTAAAGAGATTATCATTCACCCCAGAACAGGTGTACAAAGATATGAAGGGACCACGGACCTGGATGCTTTTGATCAATGCATTTCGCTAACCGATCATCCTATAGTATATAATGGTGATATTAGATGTGCTGATGATTTCAGAAAATTGTCTGAAAAATTTGATCACATCAACCGCTGGATGATCGGCAGATGGTC
>JAUVGT010000237.1 GCA_030593645.1 Deltaproteobacteria bacterium | reverse complement strand
GTTAACTTATCATGGATTTTTTTACTCTCTTTCATGAGCCGGCTTTTTTCCAGTGTATTTGTTATGATATGAAAAAGGGAGCTGTCATTTAGTGATTTCTTTGGCAGGTAATCAGCCGCGCCGGCCTGTATCACCTGGGATGCCGCCATTTCATCATCCTGTCTCAGAAAAACCACGACCGGCAGTTTGTGGGCTGTCTTTTTTAAAAAGTTGAGTGCTTCATCGTCTGAATGATTGTAACCCATAAATACCAGATCAAATTGATTCTCTTCCAGATGCCTGATCCCGTTTCCAAAGTTTTGAACCCTTTCCAGGCTGATCCGGCACTGATCTTCAAAAACCCCTTTAACCTTTTCAAAATCCGTATCAGAATCCTCCACAATCAATACTTTGAGTACCTGGTCAAGGTTTATTATCGCCTGGCCGCCTGGATAGGAAACGATTTCATCTTTTCGGATTGTCTGCATTTTCTGTACAATTCTTGAAATTCGATTGCCGGCGACGTTTACTTTCGCCATGTGTTCTGTAAGTTTTTCCGGCTCGCCCAAATACATTTCCATGAGTTGTATACCGCCCATTAATGTCATTAGCGGCTGGTTCAGTTCATGGGCCGCAGCTCCGGAAATCTGAAGCAGAATCTTCAACCGCTCTTCTTCAATCACTGATTTTTGCTGTTTTAGTATCTTCTTATTCGCTTTCTCCAGTTCGTCGACTGTACGTTGAAGTTTATCATTCGTCTTTTCAAGGATCTTCTTTTGCTTATTCAGCTCAAGAAGCGTCTTAACCTTACTTTTTATAATATGTGGATCAAGTGGTTTAAAGATATAATCAACAGCTCCTGCTTCATAACCTTTAAAAACATGTTCCTGGTCTTTACTAATCGCTGTCACAAAAATGATAGGAATATGCCTTGTCTTCCGGCTGCCTCTCATCAGTTCAGCGGTCTCAAAGCCGTCCATATCCGGCATCTGCACATCCATCATTGCGAGGGCGAAATCGTATTCAAGCATCAAACCCAAAGCCTCTTCCCCGGAAGCCGCTTTGATGATCTCAAGGTCGGGTCTTTCGAGCAATCCCTCTAAAGCCAATAGATTCTCAGGCCGATCATCCACGATGATCATGTATTGCTTTTCTTTTTCCATAATAATTCACTTTTTGAATGATTTAAAAAGATCTACCCGTACTTGACCTTTTTTTGTATATTTTTTCTTTTTTAACCGCATCATCAAAATATTCCGAACATTCTGACATCCGAATACTCTCTTTGGAGCCCAGACAGAGATACCCGCCGTCACACAAACTATCCCTGAAATGTTTTAAAACACGGCTCTGTAAATCTTTATTAAAATAGATGAGAACATTCCTGCATAATATCATGTCCATCTCACCAAAGATATCATCCGTAACCAAATTATGGTCGGCAAAAATGACGTTTTCCTTTAATGACTGATCCAGAATCACAAATTCATATCTGGCCGTATAATAATCTGAGAATGATTCCAGACCGCCGCTTTTAATGTAACTCCGGGTGTATTCTTTCAGCCTGTCAACCGGATATATGGCTTCTTTTGCTTTCTTGAGAACATCTTCATTAAAATCTGTAGCATAAAGACGAGTCTTTTTATATAAATTTTCCTCCCTAAGCAGGATAGCCATAGAGTAAACCTCTTCGCCGGTAGCGCATCCGGCATGCCAAATTTTGATAAACTCTTTTGTTCTTAAGAGCGGTATTATATTTTCCCTTAAGGCTCTGTAAAAAGTGGGATCTCTAAACATCTCTGTAACATTTACAGACAAGTCAAGGAGGAGTTTTTCAAAAAATACTGTGTCATTGAGTATCCTGTGCTGCATTTCAGATATTGTATTAAACCCTGAAAATGATTTCCTGCGCAACACTCTTCGCAGGATGGAAGCCTTTGCATAATCCCTGAAATCATAACCGTATTTTAGATATATTGTCCGCAGCAGCAGCTCGAGCTCTATTTCATCATTCTTATTATCTGGCATTTCAATACAACCATACTCTCAACATGGAGAACAGTTTATCCGAATTAACCGGTTTTGCCAGATAATCGCTGGCACCGGCTTCAATACATTTTTTCCTGTCTCCTTTCATTGCTTTTGCCGTCAGGGCAATGATCGGAAGTTTCTTATATTTTTCCTGTTTCCGGATCACCTTCATTGCATCGTATCCGTTCATCTCCGGCATCATGATGTCCATCAGAACCAAGTCAATATCGGGATCCTTTTCAAGGCGCTTTAAAACCTGTTTCCCGTTTTTCCCGACAATGACCTTCATTCCTTTTTCTTCAAGAAGGCTGGTCAGGGCAAATACATTTCGCATATCATCATCAACAACCAATATTTTCTTGTTTCCCAGTATCGATTCTTTTTCATGGATCATCCTGAGCATCTCTTTTTTTTCTTTCGGGAGATCGGATTCAACCCGATGCAGGAATAATGTTGTTTCATCAAGAAGTTTTGCGGGTGATTTTTCCCCTTTGATAATAATGCTTTCAGAATAATTATTGAGTGTCGTTTTCTCCTTCTTCGTAAGTTCTTTACCGGTATAAACGATTACGGGTATTGGAAATTTTTCTTCTTTCTTCCTGATTCTGGAAAGAAGTTCAACACCTGAAATGTCAGGGAGATCAATGTCAAGGACCATACAGTCAAAATCACCCATTTTGAGCAGTTCACCGGCTTCTCGCCCAGTGGAAGCAACGGTTACTTTTACACCCGAATCACCCAAAAGCTCAGAACAAATCATCTGCTGCATTTCATCATCTTCAACGATCAAAAGATTCTTGACAGGTTTCGAAATGACACGGTCAATTTTCTTGAAGGCCTGATCAAGCCGTTCCAGGCTCACTGGTTTTGTGAAATAACCCACAGCACCCATTTTCATGGCATCAATACTCTTATCAATTGCTGAAATAAAATGGACCGGGATATGCCTCGTTTTTGGATCATCTTTCAATCTGGACATCACCGTCCATCCATCCATTCCGGGAAGCCCGATATCAAGGATAATACCGCTTGGTTTGTAATAATCTGCAAAATGCAGGCCTGTTTCTCCATCTCCGGCCACAAGGACCTTGAAACCTTTTTCTTGTGATACATCACGTAAAATTCGAGCAAAACTGGGATCATCCTCAATAATCAGGATAGACTTGGTTTCGGGAGTCATTGTTTTTCGATCATCACGGATGAAGTCTTTGCTCAAGTCACGATTTTGTTTCACGGATTGAGGATTTTCTTTTTTCCCCGGTATTCTTGTGACTAAATCTTCCCTGTATTCCAGACGTAAGTTTTTAACATCAACTTCAGTGATCTCCGGGTCTTTAAGGTGTTCCGGAACATAAAGTATGAAAGTACTTCCTTGTCCCTTTTCACTCTTCAGGTGGAGTTCTCCGCCAAGCAAGCCTGAAAATACCCGTGAAATTGAAAGACCCAAACCGGTTCCACCAAATTTTCTACTGGTTGTCCCGTCCGCCTGCTGGAACGCCTCAAAAATAATTTCATGCTTTTCTTTCGGAATCCCAACGCCTGTATCGGTAACTGAAAACGCAATTGCCTTTTCGGGGTTCAGTCCGCTCTTTGAAAGATCGGTTTCATGTTCCGGACGTCCAATACAAAGAATAACACTCCCGCTGTCAGTAAACTTGAAAGCATTTGAAAGGAGATTTTTAAGAATCTGTTCAATTCTCTGCTGATCTGTACGGATATACTCCGGTAATCCCGCGGTGAGATCGATATTCAGGCTGATTCCCTTATCACGAGCCACTGGGTTGAAATTACGTTCCATTGTACCCACAATGTCACGTAAACCGATATCTTCCAAGTGGAGCAGCATCTTACCGGATTCCACTTTTGAGAGGTCCAGAATTTCATTTATTAACCCAAGAAGCTCAACCCCCGAAGAATAAATAGTTCTAGAAAATTCAACCTGTTTTCCCGTCATCTCCCCGCCTTTATTATCATAAAGGAGTTTGGATAAAAGCATAATGCTGTTTAGCGGAGTCCTGAGTTCATGGGACATATTGGCCAGGAATTCCGATTTGTATTTGTTGGTAAGCTCAAGATCTTCTGCTTTCTCTTCAATGAGAGCTCTTGTTTCCTCCAATTCTAAATTCTTTTTTCTGATTTTCTCTTTTTGTTTTTCAAGCAGCCGGGTCTGTTCTTCCAGTTCTTCATTTGTCTGGCGAAGTTCTTCCTGCTGAGTCTGAAGGTGAGTTTCCGATTTTTTCAATGATTCGGCCTGTGCTTTCAGTCCTCTATTTGCGGTCTGAAGTTCTGACTGCTGTATCTGTGTCTGCTCAAGCAGCTTACGTACCTGTGAACGGGACTCTTCTGAGTGGATCGCAATGGCGATGCTGTCAGTGACAAGGTTTAAAAAATTGATGCCCCTCTCGGAAAAATCATGAATCGAACCCAGCTCGATGACTCCGATAACCTTCCCGTCACGGATAAAAGGCAGAAGAATAATATTTCTGGGGGTTGTTTTACCAAGGCCGGAGCTTATTGCGATATAATTGTCAGGAATTTTTGTAAGGATGATAATTTCCTTTCCCAAAGCCGCCTGCCCAATCATGCCCTCACCGGAATCAAACTTGTTTTTTTGAATATCATCTTTTCCATACGCGTAACTTCCGGTAAGTCTTAAAGTACCATTCTCTCCGGCTATATATATCGCGCCGACCTGTGCAGAAAGGTATTCAGCCAGAAATGTTATGATATTTCGACTGAGTGCGGCCATACCGTGATCTCCGTGCAGTTGATCATTGAGTTTCGTCTGACCCGTTTTGTACCAATTCTGTTCGCTGTCTTCATCGCGGGCCCGTCTCAGGCTGCCGATCATCTCATTAAAACTGCTTGTTAGCGCGCCTATTTCGTTTCTCGATTCATTCTCAACAACCTGATCAAGGTCGCCACCCGCCACGCGGCCCGCGGTTGCCGTAAGTGTCAGTACCGGACGGACAATATGCCTGGAAATGATCACAGCAATTAACGCAACTAAAATACCGGTTATACTCAAAAGTCCAAATGAAATATTTCTGAGTTTAGTAATAGAAGCAAAAGCTTCTCCCTTTTCGATTTCAACAATAACCCCGAAAGGCACACTACAAATATTTATATTTCGATAGATTCCAAGAACTTGCTTAAGATGCGGGCCGGTATAAATAAATGCGGAATTCCCCTTTTTCTCAACAGCTGTGCCAATACCGATCTGCTGCTCCCACAGTTTGGTCTGTTCCGTTATAATCTCATTGCCCAGAACAGTCTTTTCTTCATTTAAGATCGAGTTGGAGCGCATTTTTTTATCAGGACCGATCAGATAAGCTTCGGCTGTCTTTCCCAGGCCTATTTTTGTCTGCATAATCGTGTCGATTGACCCGATTGGAATCTGGAAGGCAATCAGCCCGACCTTTTCTCCCGCGTCGTTTACGATAATATCCACGACAAAAGCACATATTTTACTGCGCCCGGAAAGCGTGTATTTGTCGTAATCCGAAAATGCCGGGTCCCCTGTTTCAAGAGCCCTCAAACAGGCATCGGCAAGTAGAGTTCCTGAATCTGGGCCATGAAAAAGATTCGTACCCAGGTCATCAGCTTCCGCTATTGTAAACAGTATATTGCCTTTGGTATCGATAAGAAAAATATCCTGGTAGCCGTATGTCTGACGAAACTTTTTCAAATCGCCGGCCTGTTCATCCACGAGCAATTCCCATCTGTAACTTTTCACAAAATCGACAAGCTGTATTTCACTCGCAGAGAAAGTATCAGCAAGTTCAGATATGAGTCTTGTATTTGTATCCATTTCAGCCTGAAGCTGTAAATCGATTATAATGCCTTTGAAATAAGTATCAATCTCCCTCGTTTTTCCTTCGGCGACCGATATCAGGGTTTTTTCTGTTTTTTCACGGATACTGTCATAGGCATTTTGATTACTGATTATGCTTACAACCAGCATGGGGATAAGGGATAGTACCAGGAAACTCATGAGGAGGGTCCAATCAAGCCTGCGGTAAAAAGGGACCTGAGATATCTTCTCATTTTTGCTGTTATCAACTCTTTTCATCACAAGATAACCGTCATCGTTTTGTTTGATTTGGATATATACCGATATTGTTTCCCGATATTGGTTCTATTAACCGGGACAATGGTATTTTATAGCCTTAGAAGTGGTTTCTTTTCACCATAACCATATGAAAATATAAAACAAAATCTCAGCTATAATTTAAGCAATAATTATGCCGCAATATGTCTGATAGGAATACTTGAAAACCGATGTAATATAAGTTGGTTACACAAGAATCTGACATTAGAACGGAATAATGGATCCAATTAAAAACCGCTGTTATGTCAATATTCTGACAATATATGGGTCCGAAGGGGCCGCCATGGCCCTATTGATGACAGATACCCATGGGAAAACAAAGTGCCTTGTGCACTAAAGTGATTAAAATGCCTTGTTAATGAATCCTGTCTGTTTTTGTTTAAAAGACGGAGCTTATAGCGACTCCGGCCTGTCCGCCATAGCCTCCTGACCGCCATCTTGACTCGCCGAAGCCTTTGGCGTAGGCGGAAGCTTTAGTGACGGAGGTTGGCGACGGTGGAAACTTTAGTCACTTTGATTTATTTCTTAGGTGTATTATTTTCTTAAGGCAAAGCCTTTTATCTCTGGACTGGCCATGGGACCAGGTATTATATGAATGATATGATGTTATCACAATAAATCCCTTGCAGTGAAACACCTGAAATCGTATCATTTAATTAGAAGTGGTTTCCAAACATCTGTCTTCTCCGTACTTAAATAATTTTGAACCTTTTTGCGCATTACGTCGACCAATAGTTATAGGCATAAATTTTCACAGATTCATGACCTGATTTATTAAAAAATGAATGTAGAAGAATGAAAAAGAACGAATTGTAAAAAGGAGAATTAAAAATGAATAAAACCCCGAGACGGATATATTTTCCATTATGGACTGGTCTGTTGATGGCTGCCGGGATCATCATCTTCTGCGGCAATGCCCTGGCTGCAAATGTGATCTCCTCATATCTTACGGTCACCCCTTCCGCAAAAGTTAAACCGGGTACAGTCGTAAAATTTAAAGCCACTGTGTATCACAATCCCGATTTTACCGTGCCGCCGGGAACCAAAATTGAATGCTGGGTAACACGTCATGATTTTAGCTGGAAAACAGAAGACCGCTTTCCAAACTACCCCGGACCCGGACAACAGAAACTCATTTATTTCACCAAAGGATTTACCGTTCCCTCAAATGCAAAATCCACTGATACTTTCGATTTCTACCTCGTCTGGGGAATTTATTATCCCATGAGTCCCAAAACATCTGTAAAGATCATTAAAGTAATAAAGGCCCCGATTCAGAAAATCGAAAAAAAGCCGAGAATTAAGAAGCGAACAATAAGATCCACAACCACAGAATAGAATAATGGGAGCTTTAGCGACGGCGTTTGGCGAAGGCAGGATTGTGTTCGCGGCATTGTGCGATTTATCTCGCCTACCACTACTATATTGGCCATAACAGGTCCCTGACGAAATTCAGACTCCGATGTTTTCTGGTTAAAATATTGAATTTTAATAATAATTTGCTGTTTGATTATTACTGTGTTATAGAGCGTGAGTTAAAATATATTTTAGTTATAGAAGTTTGATCCGAATCGGTATGAATTCACGGCGTGTTGCCGTGAAATTCACCGGAGATGTGTTAAATGCAAC
>JAUVGT010000068.1 GCA_030593645.1 Deltaproteobacteria bacterium | reverse complement strand
GTTCTGCCGCATCGGGACTATTAAGCATCTTTTTGTAGTTATGGTATTTTTTAATTTCGAGTTTGTTATAATAAATATATCGAAGCGCCGCGATCCGGCGGTGTCGATATTCCGAAACCATTGCTCCATTTATATTGTCATATCCTTTGGTGTGGTTCATACTTTGATTTACAAAAATAAGAAGACTCATTCCGATGAAAGTACAAATGACCGAAGTAAGAATGAAAGCCGTTGATCCCGGCTTGATCAAATTTATAACTTGATATATGAGCGTATAAAAAAGGGTAAAAATTATAACCGTAAATGAAAGTATAATAGAAATATATGTAAAATGCCTAAAAAATGACATCCGGTCCGTCTTTTCTGAAAATTCAGAAAGAAATTTTTCCGGGTCTGTAAGAAATGCTTGCATGGATGTTTTTAATTTTACTCTATTTTTATGCATAAATATAAGAGAGCTGTCTTGGTCTCTGATTGTTAATTCCACGGATGATCGGCCGGGTAAACTGAGATAATCATAATTTCTAAGTGCGTTTTCAATTTTCTGGTAATTTGATTTAGAAAAGGCAGTTTCAATTCTACATGTTTTGATTGTTTTTTGTCCAATGGATTTAAAAACTTCAGCCGGGTATAATGTGTGTGAATAGTAAAAACCGGTAATTTTATTTCCCGCAGGGTTGGACAATAAAAGATGATCTCTTATTGAAAGGAACATATTGTTCCCCGGCTGAGCGTCCCACACTATGAAAAGTAAAAGAAGCGGTAAAGCAATACATCCCGCCTTGAGCAGAGAATGATTCCTGTTTGCGATTGTATCGGGGACAAATTTGAGAAAAACAAAGATAACAACACCAGGTATAAAAATAAAACAGATGCTCACAAGCGGAGAAAATCCAGTTCTGTTTATTTGAAATAAAAAATAAACAGGAATAAGAAGAAAAAAAAGAATCATATAACTGCTGCGTGAAAAAAAACGATCCCAGACCCAGAGTGATAAAACTGTAAGAATTATCAAAGCGGTACCTGAGCTGAAAGTAAAGAAAAGACCGCCGGAAAACGCGTATAAGGGGTCTTTTAGGCTTTGAAATACATGCTGATTTGGAACCGGAAGATATCCTGCTGATAAAACCGATGAAATTTTATTGTAAAGCGCAATGTTGGACAGGTATACTATAAAAGTAAACAGCAGTTGGGAAACCGCCACGCCGGAGAAAATAACTTTGATGATACAAGCGGCTTCGGATGTTTTATTCTTGTTTTGTGCGGGCCTGGTTTTTTTTGAGGGAAACATGATGAAAATAAATCTATCTGAATTTATCTTTGATGTCAAAAGCAATCAGGATTGATCCAATTCCTGTACGCCAGCAGCTGTTGATTACAGATAAGCCGAGTTCACCTGTATGTTGTGTTCTCAATCGATCACCACCTCGAAAAATCAAGCAGCCGATTATTTCGTCCTTAATTTCAGCAATCAAAATTATTTTATTTAAAGATTTTTGACAGGTTTCGATAATTTTTTTTTCATCTTCGAGTGACATTTCATATTCACCCGGACCAAAAGTCAAAAAATCGGTTTCGGCACTGACTTTATCGATATATTTCAGTAAATTCCGTGCATCATTTTTATCAGGTTCCCGAACAACGAGTGTTTGATTCTGATTTGTTTTGTAAGTATTGTAGAACATAGAGACTATTGTATATATATCATATTCCAGTTATATTCAATTCAAAAGCACAGGTTTTGGTAGATGTCAGGTCAAATATGATACATGATATATGTCTTGTAATATTTCCAGGCTTTTGATAATTTTCCGGTAGTATAAAAGAATCAGCAGTAATGCACATATCATTACATGAGAAGGAAGAATAACATGAATTTCCAGATGCCGACAAGAATTGTATTTACATCGGGCGCGATAGCCTCTTTAAAAGCTGTGATCCATGATGATCTAAAAGCAAAAAAACCTTTTCTGGTTACGGATAAAGGTATGATTCAAACCGGCTTGATTGAGAAGATCAATGACCAGGTGGGCAGCCTTGAAGTGTTTGATGACGTTGAGCCTAATCCCAGATCAACTACTGTAAACCGGGCGGGAGAACATGTTCGAAAGATTCAGCCGGATCTTATTATTGCCCTTGGAGGCGGAAGCGCAATGGATGCTGCCAAGGCGGTCGCATTGCTGGCAACAAATGATGGGAAAATTGAAGACTACGAAGGAAAAGAGAAATATGAAGCCGCACCGCTCCCTGTCATTGCCATTCCAACAACCTGTGGAACCGGGAGCGAAGTCACCTGGGTATCCGTTATCACTGATACTGAACGTAAATTTAAAATGAGTATTAAAGGTATAGAGATGTTCCCCAGCGTCGCTCTGGTGGACCCTGATTTGCTGATGACTTTACCCGGACCTGTTGTGGCATCAACGGGTCTTGATGCCCTCACACACGCCATTGAAGCTTATACATCAAAACCGGCCAGTCCAATCACAGATCTTTTTGCTCTCAAGGCGATCAAATTGATATTCAATTCGCTTGAAACCGCGTTCAGAAATATTGAAAGTGAAAAGGAGGCCAGAGAGAATTTAATGCTCGGGAGCACGATGGCGGGGGTTGCATTTGGTAACAGCGATGTTGGGGCGGTTCATTGCATTTCAGAGTCAATCGGAGCGCTGTTTGATATCCCCCATGGAGTTGCAAATGCTCTTTTCTTACCTTATGTGATGCAGTTTAATGTTCCGGCCTGTACAGAAAGATTTGCGGATATTGCCGCCGCTGCTGGGATCGATGAAAAAAGCAGCCAGGCTGACGCGGACCGGTTAATCGAAAAGATAAAGTCTTTATCACATGTACTTGGCATTCCTTTATTCAAGGAACTTGGTATCAATAAGGATCAATTTGCGAAAATAGCAGAGTATTCTTTTAAAAACAATTCCAATCCATCCAACCCACGTGACACTTCAGTTGAGGATTATTTAAATATTCTTGAGACAGCGTATACGGATTGATTTGAAATACGTTACTATTTTCGATATCACTGTTACTTGCGGTATGAGGCATCTTTTTATAATTTTTTCCCCAGACTCAATACTTGATCGTCCTTATATCCGATCCCGGTATAAAACTCAATTACACCTTTATTGGTGTGTCTGACCTGCAGGTTGATTTTCGGGCATCCAATTTTTTTCAGTTTTTCTTCAGCCGCTTCCATCATTTTTCGGGCAAAACCCCTGCGCTGGTATTCAGGTAATACACCGAGATAGTTGATCCAGCCTCGATGCCCTTCATATCCTGTCATGACTGTCGCGATGATCCGGTTGTTTAATAAACCCACAAGAAACAATTCGGGTTGATAGGAGAACTTTGTCATAATATCTTTATGAGGATCATTTTGGGGGACTATTAATCCGCATTCTTTCCACAGGGCGACGACTTCCTTTTCATCCGATTCAAGGATTGGTCTGATCATTAATTTTGACATTTTTTTCCTATTATTTTTATTTTTTGTATCAATATCCGCTTTGTCGATTTCTCAAATCATGTAATAGTTTTTTATATATTACGGATTGCTTTAATAATCTTCGTCCTGACATGCGCAGCATGTTTACCTGTTTTGCGGATAATGCTAAACTGGTTCCAATGCTATTAAAAAATCTTTTGATCTTGTTATCCGTTAGGTCATCAAATTTAAGTTCAATGAAATAGGGTTTGACTTCCCTGCCTGAGGCGGAGATACTTTTTGATTTATTATCAAGTATGTCTTTAACCATCGAAACGGTTTCCAGGTTATATCGGTGAAGCTGGATATCGGTAACCACGCTGATTACATCCATCATTCCGGGGCCTTGACTTGACATTTCCATTTGTCCTGTCGGGTTTGTTTCCGCGTTGACAATTAATATGACAATGTAAATAGGGGTCTTTTTTTTATTTTCCATACCTTTCTCAATGATATTGTCCAATATCATTAAGTGATTTACCATGGATCGTACTCCAAGATTGTCAGCGATACCGCCGTCAACCAGATGGATATACTGACGCTGATCTTTATTGTTATATGTTGCCAGTTTATCAACAATTTTACGAAGCATTGGAGTTTTGGCATATTTTTTTGAAATCGATTCAAGGTTTTTTGCTGTTTCCGCTTCACACCCGGGATAGTTTTTAACGGTGATGGGTGCGAACGCGATAGGGACAGCAGAAGAGGCGGCCACAGCTTTTGCCACTTTAAAACTACCAATATCAGAGCACAGCATACCGAACATTTCTGGAGTAAATTCAAAATGTTCACCGGTTCCAAGATCGGTGGCATTGATTTGAATTTTCGGCCCTTTCCGTGAAAGCATGTCGCCAAATGTTTTTTTTCGAAATATATAACGATCATAATGTTCAATGGCAAGTGAACTCCGGTCAAATCCGCTTGCCACAAGGCGAAACCAGTTCAATGGGTTTAAAACACTATGAATTAATATTTTTTGCACATCCTGCCTTAAGAATACTTTTTCATAATCATGAAAAATCTGTTCACCAAACAAACCGTAATAGGCTGCAGTAAAACTGCCGCCGGAAACGGCACTGATATGATCGACTTCGTCAAGGAGCATTTTTGTATTGCCCTGATAAGAGATTGCCGTATTGCGAAGTTCTTCTAAAACCCCGTAGGAAAAGGCAGCGGCACGGGTTCCCCCACCGGAAAATGACAGTAATAGAACAACATCACCATAATCACGCTGAGTTTGAAGTTGTTCATTTTTACAATTGCCCTGTACACATGAAGGAAATGGTTTGTTGTCGATCCGCGTGTAACGTGCGCATCCTGTATAGGAGAGGATCATGATCAGCAGAGAAAACCGAATTGTCTTTTTCAAATGCATGCATGAAATCATGATATAATTTCCTGTTTGGGGTTCGCGTAAAAATAAATTCACAAATTTTAAGAGTCGAGGCGCTCAAAAAAATAAATAACCGATCATAATCCAAAAAGCAATCCCAATTTTAGTGAGGTGGTTTTACTTTTTTATTGCGGTCGCTTTGAAGAAAGTGTAGCAGAAAGTTCCATCCTGTTCGGTTGCCCTGTACATATCTTTGATGCCCCGGTTCCAGGTTTTTTTATCTATCAGATTCATGCTTAATGCCTGATCTTTGACAGCTTCTACCATTGCGATAAAGGTTTTCTTTGAGAAGCCGTCCACAAGTTTCGGCCTGCTTGAATCGACATATACCATCCTGGGAGAGACTGAGATGTCTTTTAATCCTGACTGCAAAAAAAGAGGATACAGCTGCCTGCCGATCAGTGAGTTCCCTTTTAAATGAGCCTGAATGTCAATCAGGCATTGCACTGTTTTTTTTGCCTCCCTGGTCTCAGGATAGCAGTACCATGATCCATGATCACCTTCAATGGCCGTTACTGTACCGCCTTTTTTCAGGACCCTTTTTAAACAGTTTATTGCCTTTAACGGATCCTGAAGATGCTCAAGAACAAAACAGATAAACACATGATCAAATGTTTCATCTTCAAACGGCAGATTGAATATATCGGCCCTTTTGAATATTACATTTGAAATGCGATGCAATTCTGCTGATTTTTCAGCCTGACTTAATGAATCCCGGGATATATCGATAGATGTAATTTGAGCGCCCGGGCTTCTGCCTGCCAGTGTAACCGTCTGGGCACCCGTACCGCATCCGCTTTCCAGAACCTGGCTTCCTGAAGGAAAAATTGTGTCATAATGTAACAGCTCAGTGAGGGTCTCAGCCTGATCTGCCAATCTTGAAGATTCTTTTTCTGAATATCCGTGTACATAGTTGTTCATGCCTGGTGCCTCCGTATCAATAATTTGTTTCAAATCTTACCTTTCGGTTCAATATAGGGGTTGTGGAAAACTGTTCAAAGAGTACTATAAATACTCAAAAATCATTTGTCTTGTACAAAATTGCTGTAGCGGCCGGGAGTGATACCAGTGATTCGTTTGAAATGTCGGGTCAGATGGCTCTGGTCCGCAAAACCGGTATCAATTGCTGTATCAGCGATGGATGAACCTTTTGTAAGTTTTACTTTGGCGTGTTTGACTCTGATCTGTGTAAGATATGCATGCGGCGGGATTCCGACTTCTTTTTTAAAGACGCGAATCATGTGAAAACGACTTAAGCCGGTAATTTTAGATAACTCCTTAATGGATATATCAAGATTGTAATAGGCTTCAATATATTCCCGTACACGTTTTACGGCATGATGTTCATTACCGATTAAATTTGGTGAAGGTTTATCATATGCATGACGTGAAATCAGCTGGGTCAGCATCCAGAGGAGACCGGATTCACGTTCTATTGTGGAAACACCTTTACGCTCAAAATTTAGGTGAAGTTCCCGAATTATATTTGCAAGATAAGGATCCTGAATCACGCCTGCTCGAAAAAATGGAATATTTTTCGGGCTGTCTGCTATTTCTGATACTGCTTTTTGAAGCTGATATGCGTCAAGATAGAACATACGATATGTCCAGCCGGCTTCATTCGCAGAAAAGCCGTCGTGTGGATCATCGGGGTTGACCAGGTTAATGGTGCCGGGGGAGGCCACAAGGTTTTCACCATGATAATAAAATCCCAGTGCGCCTTTTTCAATTACTCCGACACCGTAACCTTCATGTGTGTGCCTGGAAAAAGAATGGTTCACATAAGAGGCATGCAGTATCTCAAGGTTATCAATTTTAGGGAAACACCAGAATTTTGTTTGCTCAAGAGGTTTCATGCCTGGCACAGTCTCATTGCTTTATATTTGTGATTATAGTTTTCTATATGGCTGAGGGGTTTTTATGTTTTATATGTCGATCAAATAACCAGGGGGCACCGTACCCGACCCAAAAACCGCACATGATATACCTGATGATTCGAAACAACCAGGAAGGCTCAAACGATTCAAAAGTGATTCGCAATCCAAGCCATATAATCACGAGACCGATCATCCCGGTGATATATCGCATGGTATTTATGCGCCAGTTATTTGATACTTCGAATTGAATCCATTGCCTTTCGAGAATCAAACCAACAGAGAAACCAGCCAGGGTTGACATAATTGTAATGCTTGTTTTATCATGAAAAAGCAGCATCAGCATGCATGGCAGTAGAACCGCTATCAGTATTTTGGGAACAATTTCTTTATTGCTAAGCCATTTTTCCACTTTCGGTGCTAACCATAAAGCAGAAAAAAGAACAAGCAATCCCAAAACAAGTCCACCCAAAAGATCTATGGGGAAATGGACGCCCAGATAGACACGGGATAACGGAACAAAGATCAGCATAACCCCGGATATGATCCATAACCAGGTTCGTTTGAATTGCAGAGACAAGTAACCCCAGATAAAAACCGTTTGCTGTGTATGACCGCTCGGGAAACCTCGATCACTGACGACTTCTCTCAGTTGTTTCACCAGATCACTGTATAGAAAAGGCCGCGGCTGGTCCATGATGTTTTTGGACACAGCATTTAAATATACGGATAGAAATAACATTATCGCAAGTTTCGCGCCTGTCTGACGGTTCAGACACCAGAAAACAAGCGGTAATAAGATGAGAAAAAACTGTTCATCTCCAAGCCGTGTAAAAAAAAGAAATACAGGATCCAATGTTGGACTGAACTGCTGCAGCCAGGTTATAAAAGGTATGCTCTGCTCAAAGTGGGTAATCATATGGAGTCTATTCCTTTCTTCGAATATTCAGTTTATAATTATACTTGTGAATCGAACATCCAAATGCCAATACGATAATAGAGAATTGTTATGGTTTTTTATGCATCACGATTCTTATTGTTTTTCAGAGGCTTGTCGGCGTAATACAGGTGATTTTTGAAGCTGAAATCAAAGCCATAGGTGTAATCCACAGCATTTTCCGGGCAAACGTCATGGCATGTCGTGCAGGTGATGCATTCGGAAGACATTACCCGGCTTTTCGTGTTTTTATATTCCATTAATCTTATCCCCATGGGGCAGTTTTGCTCGCACAAACCGCATTCGATGCAGGTCTCAGTATCTATTCTCATTTTTAAAATTGAAAATGGTGTTCCGATTTTTTGTAAAACCGGTATCGGGCATATATATTTACAAAATGCCCTGTTATCCTTTAAAACGGCCGCAAGAATAATACCGGTAATATAATACAGCAAATTACCCCCTGCAAACCAATATAATTCCATGGATGTTTTCAGGTTTTCAGGCTGTATTTTAAGCGCAAACCATGCATATAAAACGAGACCGGTAGACAGCAGGAAATGGGCATATCGCACCAGACCGAAATACCGTATCCTGCCGTTTGCTGGTTTTTTCCATGGCAGGAGATCCAGAATCATGGCTGTCCAGCATGCCCACGCGCACCAGCCCCGGCCGAAAAACAAAGGTCCCGCGATTTTTGCGATAAAATAGTGAAGCGTAGAGCCGGCAAATACTCCCATTATCAGATAAAAAATAAAACCTTCAAACTGCATATTTTCATGTTTGAAAACCCCGACAAAGAAAAGCATGTATGATCCCACCAGGAACTGAGCAATTCTCCGACCCCAAAGGGAGTGTTTTTTAGGGAGTGCGGCGGCGAAAAACAAGCCTATCGCCAGTGACGTACCGATGGTTCCGAAGTTGTATATATAAAAAACCCTGCCTGTTGCAAGGTAGCGCCAGACGGCGATCGAGTAAAAAATACCTGCGAAAACCAAAGGATGTATAAAAGTGTTAAATGAGATATTCCAACTGTTTTTTTCTTTTTTCATTTTGTTGCCGACCCGATTTAGCTCCACTTTATTAATTTTTGAAATAACTTATTAACTCTAATGTCTGAATAAACCCATGAAATTGATACCCGTTTGCGCTGTGAAATGTGATACCTGTGCTTCCAGATTGTCCCAGAAAAAATCATCTGAAACCATTTTCCTGAAACCGGAAAGGAGATTTGGATAGGAATTTAAAAGGACTTTCTTTACGCCATGCCAGTTCGCACCCCGGGGATTAAACGCTTCGATCCCGATTTCATCCACTGCGCCGTCCAGCATTTTAAAAAGTTTTTTAATATCTGATATTTCAGGCAAATACGGACTGATAAAGGCATAAGTATAGATGCCGCTTTCTTTTAATATTTTTAATGCCTGAATCCGTTTTTCCGGTACAGGTGCCCTGGGTTCAAATTGATGTGATGTCTCAGCAGATGTTGACATCATACTTAGTCCAACAGAACAATCATCAAATTGACGGTAAAGATCCAGGTCTCTTGTGACCAGGTCCGATTTTGTAAGAACTGAAACGGGAACCTGGTGTTCCAGGAGAATTTCAAGAAGTTTTCGGGTGAGGGCGAACCTTTTTTCAGATGGATTATATGGATCGGTCACACTGGATAGAAACACTTTGCTTTTAAATGAGCTTTTTTTCTTTTCAAGCTGCTTTTTCAATAATTCAGGGGCGTTTATTTTGGCGTCTAAAAATGTACCCCACGGTTCTTTGTGGCCTGTAAATCTTTTCATGAACCGGGCATAGCAGTAGACACAGGCGTGTGTGCAGCCGGTATACGGGTTGATGACATAATCAGCACCGGGGATGCCGCTTTTCTGCAGGATACTCTTAGCTCTAATTTCATTTGTTTTCAATATTCAGCCCTTTTCCGGCCCCCCGATCCCGAAAATTCCATTCAGGTTACCTGCACGGGGTTTTCCGCCACGAAGCATCCTGATTGATCTTCCGATTTCAGAAAAGCTCATTGAAGATATCAGTGAGACAGCCGCTGTATTGACTGAAGGAACACCCATTTTTATTCCGATATTCTCCTTATTAAAAGAGTATATCATGGTTTCCATAAGGGATTTGGCAATCCATGGTTTATCGGGATGACATGTCAACGGCCCGATCCAGAAACCGTTTATTGTTTTTCTCGCAAATATCAAGCCCTCAATTTCGTTTTTATCTTCAAAAAGAAAGCAGTAATCCGAGTAATCTACGATCATTCTCCTTAATACTTTCTCTCTGCTGTTACCAAAGTATTTTCGATCAAACGCTTCAAGTTTTTCAAGATCATCTTTTTGAACAGGCCGGATTCCATCTGAATCCGGTTTTGACGGTTTGATTCCTGTCAACATGAAGCGTATTGAATCGAATTGATCCTCAAATCCGAATTTTCGATAAAGATCTGAAATTGCGGGAACCGATTCAAGAAAGATTGATTTTGAACCCCGATGTTCCAGGTATGTAATAACTTCTGTCATAAGAGCCGACGCAACGCCTTTTTTCCTGAAACGGGAATCAACAATGACAAGGCTGATCCAGGAAAAGTGCTCATAGCATACTGAAAACACATGCCCGGCTTTTTTGCCGTCTGTTTCGGCGACAAAGCAGCCTTCCGGCTCAATATCAAAACATCCCCTGACGTCTTTCTCCAAATAACCCCAGTTTTCTTTTTGAATAGACTGAGTTACCCATTTAATGTCTTGATCAGTGATATTTCTGATTAACAACGTGATTCCTTTCTTACCTTCATTCCCTGCCTGCAGGCTTTGGCCTTTCTTCAGCATGGTTCACCCACCCATCATCAGCCTCGGGATAACAGTCGAATATTGTAATATACGGCTTGATATCGATCAATGGTGTTTGATCAAGCACATCGATACCGGCTACATGGAGAATATTTTTTTCCCGTTTTAAAAGTTTCACAATGGTAAGCCCGATACTGTTCGGTCTGCACGGGTGTCTTGTGGCGAAGAGACCATGAGGAGTATCATCCAGGAATGTCTGTCTGACAAGCTTGATCTCTCCTGCACGATCAAAAAGATACAGGAGAATCACATGAGAAAATGTTTCAATATCTTTCAGGCCTTCTGCGTACTCATGAAATATTTCAATCTGACCTTTCCCCTGCGGTTGAAAAACACCCTGGATGGGGGCTTTTTCTTTTGTATCGTAGGGTGAATAAATGACGCCGATCGGGTTTAATCTTACAGGCATGATGATTCCTCAACTTCATTATTTTCTCGAACCTGCCGCAATAATATAAATTACAGGTCATCTACAATAAAGAAGACCCAAACGATTTTGTTTCCAAATAAGGAGTATATTATTCAGCTTGATTTTAGATGCCGTAAAACATATCATGCCGGGCATTACCATACAATATTAAATCATTTGAATCCAAGCGATATGAAGTTGTAATTTTTGAGTTTATAATCGGTAATTGATGGATTCTATTAACATTATGAGTAAATAGTGATATAGTAGCAGCATGATGCTGAAAAAAATATCCTTTATTAAAATATATAGGATAAGTGGGAAATCCTCGGATTAACCAGGAATTCTGTATAATAACTCATGAAACAGGTGAGAAATGTTTGTCATTCCTTTGATCGGTAAAATCAGTCTGAAAAATCCTCCGGTGGTCACTCTGGCCATTGTTTTTATTAATTGTTTTGTATTCTTTTTCTTCCAGTCAGATGACCGGGAAAAGCATATTGATGCAATCGAATTTTACCTTGAATCCGGCCTCGCTCAAATTGAAGTGATACGGTATATTGAATATTTCAAGTCTCAAAACACTGATACGGACTATCTCGATTTATCAGGAGAAATCGATGACGATACGATGGGTGAGTTTTATGTGAAGATGATGAAAGATAAGGAATTTAGAAATAAACTTAAAAAAGGTGAAATTATTTCCATACAGGACCCAGAGTATGAAAAATGGAAGGAATTAAATAATACATTTGAAGAAAAATTAAACTCAACAGTATCTTCCCGCTACGGTTTCAGACCATCAGAAGGAAAACCCGTCACATTCATTACCCACATGTTCCTGCATGGGAGCACAGGGCATCTTGTTGGTAACATGATCATGTTCTGGCTTGTTGGCTGTATATTGGAGTTTGGATGCGGCAGAGCCCTTTATACAGGGATCTACCTTGTCGGAGGTATCCTATCAGTTTCAGTTTACGGACTTTTCAATCTCGGCAGTACAACACAGCTTGTTGGAGCCAGCGGAGCCATATCGGGCCTTATGGGAGCGGTGACCGTCCTTTTTGGGAGAAAAAAAATAAATATACTTTTATTCTTTGGCATCATCATATATCTCAAAGTTCCGGCTATCGTTCTCTTGCCCCTCTGGGTTGGTAATGAAATATACCAGCAGATCAGTTATGGGGATATCAGCAATGTGGCCTATATGGCCCATGCCGGGGGTCTTGCGGGAGGAGCGGCTTTAGGTTTTATCAGCTGGAAATATATGGATTTTTCCAAGGAAGATGTCTTTGAGGAAGAAAAAGTTGATGGAGTATTATTGCTTATGGAAAAAGCGTTGGACGCGATTGGTGAACTTGATCATGACAAAGCTCGCGATTATTTAAATGAGATTCTTGTAAAAAAACCAAATCACATGGATGCTCTTACACGATTATATGATATCGAAAAATATCATCCCGAAGATCCGCGTTATCATTCTATAACAGGGAAATTGATTCCTGAACTGAGCAAGGATAAAGAAAATTTGAACAAAGCATATGAAATCTACAACGAATATAAAGGACTTGTGAAACAACAGAGGCTTCCCCTGCCGCTTTATCTTAAAATCAGCTCAATTTGTGCTGAAACGGGACGTCCTGAAATGGCATTAAAAATTATTTCAGTTCTTCTGAAAAAAAAGGCGGATATGCCGGGAATCCCAACTGTTCTATTAAGGCTGGCTGAAGCTTACAAAAAAAAAGGCAATAAAGCTATCTGGCGAAAATGCCTCCAGGTTATACCTGCGAAATTTCCCGCCTCCAGTGAAGCCCAGATCGCAAAAAGAAAACTTGGTAATTAACGCTTTTCATTTTCAAAGGGGAAGACCGGCAATTAGATGCCCATGCTTGAGATGTAGTTCTGAACCTGCGGAATAATTTCATGGTTTGGGAATTTTTTGATCAGGCCTTTTAAAATTCTGGTTGCTTTTTCCGGCTGCATCAGCCTGTCATTGAAAATCTGGGCCGACCGAAAATATGCCCTGGGTGTCAGGTTGTCTCCAGGATAGGCTTTGATCAGTTTGTTAAATGTGCTTATGGCAGCCTTGCTTTTTCCGGATTCATTCAGCCAGCCGGCGACTTTAAACAGGGATAAGGGGGAAGGGATAAATGCAGGGTCTTTGGATAAGCAGCCTGCATAGATTGAACATGCTTTGGTTTTCTGGTTTGCCTTTGCAAGAAGATTTAAATGGATTTTTGAATGTTTGAGTAGTTCTGCAGAACGTTTCTCCATTTTAAGAAGATTGAAATAACGTTCTGAAAGGACCAGGTCCGTAAACCCACCGACCTTTGTGGAATCCTTGATGAGTGTGATCGCATCATTTAATTTTCCATCCTTAACAAGTGCACCCACACGGTTAAGAATCTCTGTGTTTGGCTTTTCTATCGCTTTATTTTCCTTAACATCATACCCCTTATCAGTATATCCGCGGAAATTCTCAAAATCTACATGGTACCCAACCCTGTCATGATATTGTAAAATGACATACCCCATCAGGTGATATGAGATAATTGTATAATAACCTTCTGCCATATTCGCAACGAAACTTGCAAGTCCGGGGGGCAGCATATTACTAAGCGATGTGTGGCAAAATGAGGGCGCGACCGCTAGAAGGATCAGAAATATGTACATCAGCAGATAGCCCCAACCGACTTTAAATATTAATCCAATAAAAACCACAGGATTTATTGCGTGAAAAAGTCTGTCCGTTACAACCAGGACAATAATCATTGCGGGTACTGATAAAATAGCAACAAACAGGTAAAGAAATGCAGGGATGATACCCACAGACCTGCCTACAAAAATAAATCCCACAACTATGACACCATATATACCGATTTGTTTGAAGACTCTAAAAAAATCATCAGAAATTGTTTTTGTGCTTATTTTTGGAGGGATCAAATCACCTTCAATAGTAGCCTGGAGGCTCGAAAAAGCATACTTTAAAAGTAAACCCCACAAAACAATTTGAATGATAAGACTGAAAAATGAAGGACCGGAGAATATGGCATCTATAATAGATAGAACAACAATAAATATAAGCGGATGCAAACGGAATGGATAAATAAAAAATATATGAAATCTTTTCCAAAAAGGATCAATGATATTTTCGACGCCAACCCAGTCGGCTTCCCTGTTGCACTTGGGGCATAAATGCATGACTTCGTTTTGCAGTGGAAATGCTTTTTGCCTTTTTGTAATGCATTCGGAACAAAAACCAAGATTACAATAAGGGCAGATAAAATGGGCCTGTTTCGTTGGATGGTGAGTGCAGTTTTCTTTCACTTATTTTCGATCACCTGTTACGGGGGTTTTAGGTAAAAAATAAAGAAAATTTTAAAAAACAGACCAATTGTATGATTAAAACAATGCCCGCAGGTAAACGGCGGGCACTATTTTATCCATTATATAATACTATGACAATTAGAACAGACCTGCGACCTTGCCTGTTTCCGTATCCACATCTATTCTTCTGAATGCCGGGTTGGAACCGGTACCTGGCATCAGGCTGATTGCTCCGGCGCAGGGGCACAGGAACTTGGCACCTGAATAGATGAGTATGTCACGGATCGGTAATGTCCAGCCCTTGGGAACTCCCTTGCGCGTGGGATCATGGGTCAGGCTGAGATGGCTCTTAACC
>JAUVGT010000193.1 GCA_030593645.1 Deltaproteobacteria bacterium | reverse complement strand
CAGGTAGTAGTGTTGCAGCGGTGTATAATGTTGTGTGGTTGAGCGGCGCGATGCTTCCGGCTCGAACCGGTTGTTCAGCCGCCCGGTCTCTGATTCAGAGATGCTTCAAATCGAGGCGCATCATTTCCTCACCGAAAACAATCTCTCCGTCTTCAACATATTTATCGGTGACGATCATCGGATTTCTGACCCATTCGCCATCAATCTTCAGAACCGGTACGCACTTGCTGATAAGATTTTTCATTTTCATCTTGTACGCGGACCACATTTCGCATGAAACACAGTTCCACATGGCATCTTCCATTCCCAGGAACCAGGGCAGAAAGTCTGATGAACCGCCGTCCGGCGCGCTTCCATGTTTGGGACCTGCCTGACCGAATATGGCAAGGTCGGATGAAATCGCAAGGTCAGCAGCCATACCGATTTCCTGACCGCCGGCGACACGCATTCCGTTTACACGGCAAATGACAGGTTTCTTGCATGCAAGGATTGAATCGACCATATGGTTAAAAAGTTCCATGTACTGACCGTATTCATCTGATCTCAGGCTGTAAAACTCGCTGTATTCCTTGGTGTTACCGCCCGTACAGAATGAATAAGGGCCAACGGCTGTAAAAATAACCGCGACGACGCTTCTGTCCAGTGAAGAATTTTCAAATCCGGCGATAACGCCTTTTACCATTTCTGTGGTATAGGAATTATACTGTTTTGGATTGTTCAGTGTAATCCAGGCGGTATAAAGCCCTTCCACAACGTTTCCTTTGGGATCAACGATCGGTTTTTTTTCATAAATCACACAAGGAGCATCAGTCCCCCAGTGTGTATCGGTATGTAATGCGTGATCTTTTTTCTCATTGTCTCTCGGCATCCAATCTAAAGCCATAATATTGTCCTCCTTTTCTTATTGTTTTCTAATATTAAACTGATTTTCTTTCTATCATCTGTTGTTCGTCAACCCACACATACTAAAAATCCGGTGTCAGTACAATCCGTCTGTCGGGTGATTCTTTGTGAGCCTCTTCAAATGTTTCGACAATTGTGCTCATGGGACGGGTCTGAACAAACGCATCGATGTTGATCTTTTTACTCAGAACCATATCCAGGACAATGGGGTAGTATTCAGGCAGACAGCCCCAGGAACCGAGAATATCCCCGTCAAAAGCCATCAACTTACCGAACATATATTCAATCTTTGCCATTCCAAAACCCACGATGACCAGTTTGCCCACAAAGCTGAGTAATGAAGCCGCGATCTCCTGTCCTCCCTTTGCGCCGGTAACTTCAAAAATTTTCCAGCCGAATCCGGGAAGACCATTTTCCTTGCAAAACCCCTTAAATTCTTTGATAACCGCCCTGACATCCTTATCCTTCGAATTGATCACAAAATCAGCACCAAAATTCAATGCCCGTTCCAGTTTTTCCGGGTTCCTGGCAATACCGATTACAGTCTTTGCGCCAAGGGCTTTTGCGGTCTGGCCCATGTATTGACCGACACCACCGGTGATACCAACAATCACTACATTATCACCGGGTTGAAGGTCCGCTCTTTTTGCGGCCTGATATGGTGTGGTTGCCGCATCAGCCACAACCGCGAGATGCTCAAGAGGAACATCACCACGGTTCTTCACTTCACAAAGATCAACACTCGGAACCGGTATATGGCTTGAAAATCCGCCGTACAACCCCAGGCTGTTCCCCGGCATTTTCTGTGCGAGGCATCTGTTCCCCCTGCCTGTTTTGCAAAGATGGCACTGCCTGCACGGCATAACCGCCGGTATAATCACTTCTTTTCCAACCCACTTGTCATCGCCGGCAACAACCGTTCCAGCGATTTCATGCCCCAGTGTCAAAGGTGGTTTTGAAACTGTTGGTACACCATCGTAAAAATATCCAAGATCGGTATGACAAACACCGCATCCGGCCACTTCAACAAGCACTTCACCCGCTTTTAACTCAGGTACGGGAATTTCAGTTTTTTCAATTTTACCCGGTGTGGATTCTTTGGTTTCACGATTATAAGTTGTCGGTTGAACCATCTGCCACGTCATTATTTTGTCTGGTACACCTGCCATTTTATCCTCCTTTATATATATCTGATTTTTAAATGTTTTCTTATATTTTAGTAAATAGAAAGTTTCTTTATCTGGTTTTGTTTGGGAATTATTCCAACTATAATGTAGCTATAATGTAATTAAAGTATAATTGCATGTCAATCATTATTTTCAGATGATAAATCAATCGTATGATTCTTAATTCCGGATTCCTTGATTTTTCTTGACTAACTTTTAAGGTAGCTGTAATGTAGCTTCTATGTAACTTTTTGATATGGAATACTTTTTTGGCAAAACTTTCGTAATCATTATACAATTACACAAAAAATCACGATACACAGTTTTAAAACAAATAACGGTTTAATCATTCAAAATATAAAAACAGGAGATCAAAATGCTATTAGAAGGTAAAAACGCTGTGGTTACCGGCGGATCACAGGGAATTGGAGCCGCGATATCGCTTGAATTCGCCCGTGAAGGCGCAAATGTATGTTTGACATATCGCAAACATAAAGATGAGGCCCTGAAATACGCGGAAGAAATTCGGGGCATGGGCCGTAAAGCTCTGGCCTTAAAATGTGACATATCATCTTTTGCTGAAGCGGAAAATGTCGTCAAGACAGCCGTGGATGAATTCGGCGGTCTTGACATTCTTGTCAACAATGCAGGAATGAACTGGGACGGAGTGTCCTGGAAAATGACCGAAGAACAATGGGACCGCGTTATCGAGGTAAACCTCAAAGGATACTTTAATTTTACACGTCAGGCCGCACCCATATTCAAGGGGCAGAAATCGGGTAAAATCATTAATATTACCTCTATTAACGGTCTTCGCGGCAAATTCGGACAAACCAATTACTCCGCATCAAAGGCGGGTATTATCGGGTTCACAAAAGCCCTTGCAAAGGAATTGGGCGCGTTTGGTGTGAATGTGAATGCCATCGCCCCGGGACTGATCGAAACAACCATGCTCAGGGAATCAGAAAACCGTGATAAAATTATTGATATGGCAATGGCTGAAATCGTTATGAAACGTGTGGGTCAGCCGGAAGACCTCGCCAATGTGGTGAGCTTTTTTGCATCTGACAAATCAAAGCATGTTACGGGAGAAGTTATTAAGGTTGACGGTGGGCAATATATTTAACAGTCCAGACTCCCGGCTCGATAAAATTTTAAAAACAGCCCGTTAACATGATCGATAATACCGGGCTGAATGAGAGGTAATGTATGGGAAAAGTAGCAATCATCGGTGTGGGGCAAAGTACTTTTGTCCGGAAATATCCGGGCTCAATCAAGGAACTGGCTTTTGAAGGTTTCAGGGAAGCCATGAATGACGCCCAGGCAACGGCAAAAAATATTGATGCTTCGATAGTCTGTTCGGCACCTGAATATGACAAACAGCGTTCACCGGCAGGTGTTTTTGCCGAATATCTCGGTCTCAACCCGCAGCCCACATTTTATGTGGAAAGTCTTTGTTCATCGAGCAGCACGGGCCTGAGACTGGCCTACTCAATGGTCAAATCGGGTCTGCATGATATGATCGCTGTCGTCGGGTTCCAGAAAATGTCAGAAATTACATCCGCTGAATCACAGGAAAGAATGGGCCGCGGCGCGGATATACAATGGGAAAGCCCTTTTGGGACAATGATGCCCGCGTATTATGCCATGTACGCCAGAGCGCACATGGAAAAATACGGCACCAAACCTGAAGACCTGGCCGCGATCCGCGTAAAAGCGGCCACTTACGGCCAGATCAATGAAAAAGCCGTATATCGCAAACCGGTCACCATGGAGATGTTCAGTGATCCGGAAAACATTATGGGCAGGCCGGTTGCATCGCCGCTTCGGGTGGGTGATGCATGCGCAAACGCGGACGGCAGTTCGTGCCTTATCGTGGCAAGTGAAGAAAAAGCAAAAGAATTTTCTAAAAAACCGGTCTGGATTCTTGGACTGGGTGCCGCCACCACCACTGTCAACCTCGCGGGCAGAGATCTTTTTTCAGGTCTGACCGCTGCCCGGCAGGCTGGAGAACAGGCATACAAGATGGCCGGTGTGACTCCAAAAGATATTGATGTTGCTGAAGTTCATGACTGCTTTACCATCGCGGAAATGATGGCCTATGAAAATTTAGGATTCGCGGAGCCCGGCGGCGGCAAAGAATTGATCCAGAGCAAAGAAACCTATAAAGAAGGAAGCATTCCTGTAAATGTTGACGGCGGCCTGCTCTCCAAGGGCCATCCGATTGGGGCAACCGGCGGTTCACAGATCAGAACGATTGTACACCAGCTCAGGGATGAAGCCGGTGATATCCAGGTCAAGAACCCTGAAATCGGTTTAATCCACAATATCGGCGGTGTTGGCCTGTACGGTAATGTAACTATACTCGGGAGGTAAAATCATGGGAACTAAAAAAGATGTAGATGATCGGTTTAAAAAATTCGGCACGGTGAGTTTTACCTCCATATCAAAAATAAACGATTTTATCAGTCACCTGGAAGAGGGAAAGGTAATGACTACAAAATGTACGGAATGCGGATTTGTTTTTTTCCCGCCCCGTGCCGACTGCTCCCACTGCCTTTCCTCAAGTATGGAATGGAATGAAATTACCGGAACAGGAAAGCTTGTGACATTCAGCACACTTCAATTCGCCCCGGTTGGCTTTGAGGACGATTTGCCCTACTCTATCGCGCTGCTGGATTACGGAGATTACAAAGTATTTGGCAGGATTGCCGGCGATGTTCCGGATGATGAGATCAAAATTGGTATGGAGATGACCACCGCAGTAAATACGCTCTCGAACGGTCAGCTTAATTATGTATTTCAAAAAGCGTAAATCGTTTGAATCGAAAACCAATAGAAGTGGTTTCAAGGCTTTTAACCAGGCTTAAAACCACTTCACATCCATTCTAATCATGAGGACAAAAAACATGTCTGATCTGAAACATTTAATAGTCGACAATATGGAAAGTGTCGCACATATTACTTTTAAACGGCCCAAGCACAATGTTCTTAACATTGAAATGATGAAAGAACTGAATGGGGAACTTGAAAAACTGATTACGGATGATAACCTTAAATGCCTGGTCATAAAGGGTGAGGGACCGAGCTGGTGCGCGGGGGTGGAAGTTGCGGATCATAAGCCCGGTTTGGTTGATGAAATGGTCGCCGTATTCAATCGAATATTCGAGTTGATTAACAAACTCGATGTGCCGACAATCGCCGCTGTACACGGAGCATGCCTGGGCGGCGGGATGGAAGTCGCCATTGCCTGTGATATTGTGCTGGCTTCAAAAAATGCGGTGTTTGGTCAGCCTGAAATCAAGCTCGGGTTCTTTCCTCCATACGCGGCCATCCGGCTGGCAGAACTGGTGGGGCCGGCAAAGGCAATAGAAGTATGCACAACCGGAAGACGCTACTCTGCTGAAGACGCAAAAAGCATGGGGTTTGTAAGCCAGACCGTTGAGGATGAATCTTTTTCAGAAGCTCTTGCGAAACTGATCAAGGAGATACAGGTAAACAGCCCGTTGATTATCCGCCTGAACAAACGTGCGGTCAGAAATCATATCGGTATGGATTTTACCAAAGCGGTTGAATCTGTCAGTGACTACTTCCTCAACACGATGATGAAAACAGAGGATACACTCGAGGGAATTAAGAGTTTCGAAGAGAGAAGAAGACCTGAGTGGAAAAACAAATAAATTGAGAACGACATAAAATTTCACAGGAGGTTTCATGGCTCAAATAAATAAAATAGGTGTCATCGGCGCGGGTAACATGGGAAGCGGCATTGCCCAGAAAATTGCCCAGGAAGGCATCAATACGGTTATGATTGACATAAAGGATGAATTTGTTCAACGGGGTCTGGAAACAATCAAAGGGCTGCTCCAGGAAGGTGTCGAAAGAAAAATTTTCACATCTGAAAAAGTGGATGAAATCCTTTCGCGTATTCATGGGACCACTGATTTTGAAGCTGTTTCTGATGCTGATCTTGTGATCGAAGCGGTGTTTGAAAATAAAGAAGTAAAGGCTGATCTTTTTAAAAAACTGGATAAGATCTGTTCGGATAAAACAATTCTTGCGACAAACACATCAAGTTTCTTTGTAAAAGAATTCGCGGATAATATATCACGGCCGGACCGCTTTATCGGGCTCCATTACTTTTTTCATCCGGCAAAAAACAGGCTGCTTGAAATCATTCCCCATGAGGGTACCAGCCGGGAAACCATAGAAAAATCCTTACTGGCCGCAAAACTCCATGGTAAAACATCCATACTCGTCAAAGATGCCCCCGGTTTTGCGGTCAACCGGTTTTTTGTACCGTTCCTGAATGAAGCGGCCCGCATGCTGGAAGAAGATGTCGCGAATATCCCCACCATCGAAGAGGGCGGAAAACGCGCATTCAAAATCGGAATGGGACCATTTCTGCTTATGAATGTTACCGGTATTCCCATCGCGGTTCATGCGTCCACCACACTGGGAAATGAACTCGGCCCGTTTTACGCGCCCGCTGAGAGACTGAAAACCCAGATGGAAAAAAATGAAAACTGGAATCTTGAAGGTGAAGTGGATGAATCGAAAATCGATACGGTGATTGACAGATTCCTGGGAGTATGCCTCGGAGTTTCAGCGGCATTGGTTGATGAGGATGTTGCGACCATCGAAGATACCGACCGCGGCGCGAAAATCGGTCTCCGCTGGATCATGGGTCCGTTTGAAATCATGAACAGAATCGGCATCGACAAAGCATATAAAGTTGTTGATGCGGTTACAAAAAGATATCCTGATTTCAAGATGCCAAAAATTCTTGAAAACCAGAAAGCCCTTGGAAAACCTTTTGAATTCAAAGTTGTTGATCTTGAAGTGAAAGACGATATTGCCACTATTACATTAAACCGGCCGGAGGCGATGAACGCTCTGAACGAAGCCGTTGTGGCCCAGCTTGAAAAACAATTTGCTGAAGCTGAAAACAATCCGGATGTCAAAACAATCGTTCTGCAGGGTGCCGGGAAGGCTTTTGTGGCCGGCGCTGATATCCGATACTTTGTTCAGAATATTAAGGCCGGTAAAATCCCCGATATTGTCGATTTCACCAGGAAAGGACATGAACTGCTCCTTAAAATCGAAAACTCTGACAAACTGACCATCGCGCTTTTAGACGGCCTGTCACTCGGCGGCGGCAGTGAACTGGCTCTTTCCTGCCAGGCCATAGTCGCCACACCCGCGGGTTCAATGGCGTTTCCAGAAACCGGAATTGGTATATATCCCGGTCTCGGGGGAATGCTGAGGTTTATGCGCCACGTGGGACCGGAACTCACCAAGTATTATGTTTTTACCGGTGCGCCTGTTTCAGCCCAGGATGCGTTTGAACTCGGCATCGTAACAAAAGTCGTAGAGCCTGCTGAAATAGAATCCGCGATCAAAGAGCTTGCGGAAGCCGGTAAATCCGATAAATACCGCAGCAGGGATATTCCTGAAAAATTCAAACCTTTTGCTGCAATGACCACCAATGATAATGTTGAAAAACTCCTCGCGGGGCAGAAACCCGAAGGCGTTGATGAAGGACTTGCGGCCAAAACGGCCAAAATTATCGGCTATAAAGCACCCATTGCTTTAAAGATGGCAAGCGATATCATCGATACACAGGTCGAAAAATCCATGGAGGATGCCGTGGAAATCGAACTCGGCAGGCTCAGCGAAATATTTTCCACCGCCGATGCCCTTGAAGGATTATCGTCAGCCGGCCGGAAACGTCCGGAGTTTTCAGGAAAATAAAAAATGTCAACTTAGGGCTCGCGCAAAAATAACTTCACATTTTAAGGGGCGAATCATCCCATTCGGCTGCGCTGCAAAAGCTCGAAATATGCTTGATATTTCTGCGCTTTTGCGCCTTGCCGACTGGGCGCCTCGACCTTTAAAATTTGTGAATTTATTTTTACGCGAACCCTTAATACGATCTTGAAAATCAAGGCTGGCAGAGACCATCAACATTTGATGAGCCAAAACTTTCCGAGGCTGTTGATTGGAAGATCAAAGGTGTTAAGCGAACGTTTAACACCTTTGGTATTTTCAAAGGATAACCATATGAAATCCAATGATGAATGGGGTCATGATCCTTCAGTTCAGAGCATGCGAAAAATATTTTCAAACATGGAAAAGGCCTATCATCATTATCTCATATCCACGGGGACAAAGCCTTTTGACGGTCGACTTTCTGATCTCAAAAAAGAAGCTTTGGCTTTATTTGAAAATGTTCACTCCACAGCATTATCGAAACGTTATCAGATTGATGAAAAATCTTATGTTGAGATTTACAGGTTATGTCTTTCACACATTTTTAGTGCGAAAAAGTTTAAACTGCCTGAAAACCTACTTCCTGAAAACAACCCATTTCATGCTTTGATCCGGGAGCAGGACACATGATTCGCCTAAGACTTTTTGGCCGCTGCCGAATATACCACGATCCTGTAAGCCCTGTTCTTAAAGAACCGGCCATGATCGGATGGGACGCCTGGTTTCGAAGTATTGACCTGATTACACCCCGCCGTTTAAAAGGCAGGGAACTTCTGATGAGGACTCGCGGCTGGTGGACCGTTGACCCCGATGAGGTTGCAGAGGTTGTCGAATCGAAGGGCAAACTTGTTCTGGGTGAAAAAGGCGAACTGATGGTTGAACTGAAGGACGAAGCAAAGGCTGAAAATCTTTCGGCTGATTTGAAAAAACACTTCGATGATCAGGTATTCATTGCCTCTTAACTGGAAGTTTCAGGGATTCCCCCGACTCTGCCCTTCTTCAATCGCACCCGCAATCAGGTGGGCTGTACGAACCGGCTCCGGAATATTACTGTGGACTGCAAACCTTTCAATAACCCTGACTGCTTCTTCAAATCCCATTCCGACCCTTTGAATATAAATATTTTTTGTCTGCTCCATCTGCCCCAGTTTTTCGATTATCATCCACTTTTTATCACCATCGGTGATCCTTGTCAGAAGCGCTCTTTTTATTGATTCACAATCAGGCAGGTTTCGGGCAACAATCAGCACAGGAACTCTGAGTTCTTTATGGATATGGAATACATCAATCACATTAAAACCGGCCAGCGTGATCCCCTGAAACATTAATAGTTGAACGTGTTTCGCAAATTTTGATCCGGCTATCAGATCGACAAGTTTTTGGGATGCATCCGACCCGTCCTTTGT
>JAUVGT010000192.1 GCA_030593645.1 Deltaproteobacteria bacterium | reverse complement strand
TACCATCTTATCAATGGCCTCAAGCGCTATTTTCTTTTGTGCCCGTATCCGTTTACATTTTTCAGCATTTTCGTTATTAACGGGCATTCTCACGGGATCATTGATAAGAGTATATGTTTGATTGCTGTTTTCTGTAATAATCTCTCTTCGCTTCAAAAACCGGAGCCACTCCTTCACGTACTCCTCATTGGCTTTCGATACTTCGATAAGGTAATCTACAGTGACGGTCTTTTTTGCTCGCAGGGCGGCCCACATGATATGTCTAAGTTCCGGTTTCTTGTTCAAACCTTTATGTCTGTAGACTCCCTGTTTGATACGTTCGATTTCTCCGCGTTTATAAAAATCTTTGATCGTGCGATACAGAGTCTGTTTTTCCCTGTCTTCGATCATATCCAGGGCTTCCGCAATCACCTGGACCTGCAGGTCCTCGTCTGGATGATCCAGGAATACTTTTCTGACATTTCCGGCTAACGTTTCCATGTTTTCCCTTTATCTACCAGACAGACCGGTTTTAATTGCGATTTTAGCCATCCCTTCGGTGACCTCATCAGTGCCTTTGGCATTCGCTATCTGTACCAGGTTCAAAATATCCCGTTTAACGATCCTGAAATCGCCATTCGATGACTGATGAAACTGTCTGGCAACCTGTGGTGTCAGGTTTAATCCGGCTGTTTCCGCCGTGAATATAATGATGTCTTTGATCTCAATGGGATCGAACTGGAGCTGCTGAAATGTACGGGACCAGACCCTGCGGTTTTGACGCATATAACTGAAAAGCTCTTCTTCACCGATTAGAACAAACGGTGCCGTGGACATGTCGGACAGATCCCGGACCAGGTCCAGGAAAAATCGTGGAAGCTTTTCAATTTCATCGAGAAAGACCGGTTGCGGATCTGAAATCATTTTATCGACAATAGCAGTAAAAGCCGGACCCTTCCTGTGAGGCGGATTAAGAATGCCAAGCTCCCTGCAGAGCATCTGGAGAAAATAAAGCTCGCTTGTGCGCCAGACCGTGACCATGCGAAGGTAAATACAGCTGTTATTCGCCTGATACCACTGGCTGGTGCGGGTTTTCCCTCGACCTGCACGGCCGTAAACAATACCTAAACGGCCTTCACCTTCAGACAGAGCAAGTCCATCCATCATAACTTCAAAATTACGAACGTTACGTGTCTTAACAAATACGGGATTCAGCTTTATTGATTTTTGCTTCATATGATCTCCTTTGGATAAAGTCTTCAACTACGAAGTTTTCTATTTCTTCAAAGGCGGCTTCCGAACATGCCGGACAGATACCGTGGGTGATCCGACTGTCAGTACCGTCTTTTTCGCCTAAGATTTTATTGCACCAGGCGCAAACCCTTGTCATTTCGTCACCTCCATCTGGTACATCATGGTCGTTTTGATTTTATATTCTTCCCAGTAATCGGCATGCCGATCGTATTCCGTGGTCTGCTCGTAGTATTTTGCAAAGGCCGCCCATTGTTTCGGGATCATCCAGCCCTGGATCTCGGCTTCAAGCACTTTTTCGTAACGATCCATTTCAGACATACTCTGCAGATCGCTCCAGTAATCGGTCGCTTCGGATTGATCGTTCTCCTTTTTATAGGCTTCAACCTCAGCCAGGATCTTTTCCTCGTCAAGTTCGATCGCTTTTTGTGAGGGCTCTTTAACCTTTGGTTTGTCCGGATCAGGTAAAACTCCGATCGATTCGAGCTGCTTTCTGTGTTCAGGAAGGACCTCTTCCTCCAGGAAGTTTCTGGCCAGAACGCTGGCGTCTTTTTCAAGGCGGCGTTTCAGCTCGATTTGATCTTTCAGCTTTTTCTGATCTTTTTTATTCCCGAGGATTCCTGCAGCAGGGTGGATCTTTTCAACAGGCGTGGCTTCACAAATGTATGATCCGTCCTTATCGAAAACCAGTATGGAAGACTTGTCCTGGAGGTCGTATCGAATAACGACGGCATGTTTTCTGCCGTATAATTCCGGGTGGTAATAATTCTGTCCCAGGAAATGAATACCGTTTCTCCGGATGGTGCGTATCTCCATACTCATCATGAGGTATCGAAGTTCGGCAGCATCGATGCCGGGTCCTTTACCATCAAGAAAGATCTCTACAGGACTTTTACCTTTTAAATGTCCGCGTTGAGGACGCTTTGCATATTCATCGAACCATGCGGCGATCGCGCGATGGGCTTGCTCCAGGGTGATGCACTTACCCTGGGTGGATTTTTCATATACACGCCGGTGCAGCGTCTCGCCCCTCATAAGCCTGGGCGGTTTCTTTTCGATGGATGTGCCCACATAAGAAGGGCACCAGCGTTCGAGTTCAGAAAAGGTGCTGAAAAATCGTTCAACTGTTTTTGACTGGGCATGATAAGGCCAGGCGAAAATGGTCTGTATTCCAAGTCGCTCAAAAAGTCCTGTAAATCCTTCCTGCTCAAGATCAGTATTCGAGAAAAACCGGGACGCAAAGGCTTTACCATTATCAAGGTATGCAACCTTCGGATATTTGCCGAGCCTGATAATGGCACGGCGCAGGGCAGACGCGATCGCCTGGGTGTTTTCCGTGGGGAGGATTTCCCAACCGAGTGGAAAACTGGATTTCATATCGTACCACAGAATCATCGTCATTCTTTTTGGTTTACCGGTCCAGGGGTTTAAGATTTCGAAGTTCAGGACGTGGCCATCGGCCACAAGGATATCGCCGACATTGATTACTGAGTAATCACGTTCTATATACCTGGCGCATTTGTCATTCCAGGGTTTTGCGCCTTCACGTGAAAAAACCCATATATGATTATTATGTTTTTTCCAGTCCTTCAGCCATCTGCGGTATGTTGCTTCTGAATGACCATTAGATATGCCCTTAGTGTGCATGATGTGCTTGGCCATTCTGATAACTTCGGAAATTTTCGGGCGGTTGGGATGCAAAACACATTTAAGCAGGATTTTTTCCTGCTCGTCATTTAAGATGCATTGGCCCTTTCTGGTATACCCGCGTCGATCGGCCAGGCTGAATGAATCAGTGCTCGATTGCAGTAAACGCTTCCAGCCCTCAATGGTTTTCCAGTGAGTTTTACCGATGATATTAAACAGCTTCGGGTAGGCGATCCCGCTGTTGTAAGCCCGCATAAACGATGTCCGTGTCTTCGCTTTGCTTCCCCAGCCTGAATTCTTTACAGATTTAAGATAGAGCCTGAGAAGGTCGGCCTTTGCTGCAGCTTTGGTCTGTTGCTGCTGAGGCAGATCTGATGTATTTTCCTGGTCGTCCTTTTTAATAATCCCTGAATTCTGCTTTTCGGTTTCCACCTTATTATATAGGACTTGAATATCTGTCGGGAGTTCATAGAGGGAATACTCTCGTTTTGTACCTCCCCGAGCTGTTATTTCTCTATAGGACCAATTTTCTTTACCAGCACGACGCATTATCGCGCTTTTGGTTTTTTGTTCCAGATCAGCGATACTTTGAAGAGTTAGGTGTGTATCTTGTTCCATTTATCTTTTTCCTAAATCCCGTTTGAGCTTTTGCATCTCTTTGATATTTTCCTCAAGTTTACCGAGCGTCATCTGCCTTAATTCAATACCGGTTGCTATCCTTGCACCTTGTGCGGCCACGATCGTGGCCGCCGGTTCCAGCGATTTGGTTATGTGGTGGATGGGATATAAATAATATGCCGGAATAGGGTATTCAGTCGGTTTGCTGAGATAGTTATTAAGCATGTTAAGTGATAGAGGTTTTCTGCAGGTTTGAGGTTCTTTGATCGACCCCTTGATCGTCCGTCCGAAATAGTCGTTTATTTTATCTACGACTTGCTCACGGCTCATCCCTGTGGTTCTTATTACCTTTTTAATTGCGGCCGAGATCTCTATGCAGGCCTCGAATTCATTTTCGATCTGAGTTACAGGTGGACCAGATTCTATTGCGTTCAGGATTTCCTTTTTACTCTCGACATATCGATCAACCTTCTCATTAAATGTAAAATCAAAGGTTTTCTGATTCGGGTCTAATTTCTTTCTGGATTTTGACATTGACTAAACCGGCTTTTTAGGTTTATTAATAAAGCTAAAGGGTATTAGGCTGATTTTAATGCTTTTTGTCGTTGTTTCTTGCTTAGATAGTATTTAGGGAACACAATTCGGTGATCTTCGCCGAGTTTATCGCTGATGGCTTTCATGATTCGATCTGAAATTGACTGCCCCCTAATGACAAGAGACACCATCATTTCAGTTACGTTTAACTGTTCGGCGATTTCTTTTTGGGTTATCTCTCTTTTTTTAAGCTCGAATTGGATTTCTAATGGTGTCATTTGACGTCCTTTTGTCTATTTCCTATACACAGATAGATAAACTTTATTACTAAAGAGAATTTATGTCAAGAAAAAAATCCACTATAGATGATTTATTCCCGAAAAGACTTAAAGCTTTGATCGAAAACAAACTAATGATTACTCAGTTGAAATTCTCTAAAAAGATAGGTATATCACAGAGTTACTTGTCTGCCGTTTTGAAAAATAAGCGCGGGGCGTCAGCTGAGTTAATGACCGGGCTATATATGCACTATAGGGAATATCTCTATTGGCTATTAACTGGTAAAGATGAAATACCCGATAAGGATTTAGAGTTGGATAAAAATCCTGAGATTTCGGAACTCCTGGAGGGAGCACGCAGGGTATTAACAAGTGGCAACCAAGTCGCCGTTGACGCATTAGAACGAAATATCAGGCACTACGATCATGCTATAAAAACCGAAAAGCGTTTAAAAGAAATGGAGTCTGAGATCTCAATAATGAAATCTCAGTTGAGTGGCACAGTACAGGAGGATCGCAGCAAGGGAGAGCGGCGAGAAGAGGACGTGGAATTCGGCGGACCTGAAAAACGATCTGGAAAAGACCGTAGATCCGCTGTGAACGAATAAGGTCGCCCGGTTGTTCTATAACCGTCTCTTTACCAATGACGGCCGGGCGTCTGCATAACAGACGCTATTTAAAAACAGAAAATATAATAATCATCAATTTCAACTAAGTAGAAACCCTCACTGCTTTTTGCGTAGTTCTACCTATATAATAAGTTAATAAATATTAGATAATCAGAAAATCTTAAGATATCTGAAGTTACAGTCGGCCAGGTTATTTACATGAAAAATTCCCCTTTATCCTTTTTTTGTGTTACCCAGGATGGGAATTATAGATTTTTAGGTTGTTATACAGACTCTGCATAACATGCCATATAGGGACAAAAAGCAGACAGGCCATTTTTTTACATTTTTCTTAATGATTTCAAAAGACAATAATATCATTGACAATTTTAACATTGCTGATATAGATAAGCATGCTGAAGCTGAAATTTAACTTTTAAATGCAATAAATATGTTAGCCAAGTTAATATACTTTTCCTGGACAACTCAACGGTAAATCAAAGGAGATAAAGTCATGACAAGACCAAACATTCCAAATTTACGAACATGGCCTCGTAACTTAAGCACAAGTCAAGACGGGGGATTGTCCACATCACAGGGTGGGTATGTCAACTTCTCAGTACGGGTGTTAGGAAGCATACGAATTAAACGGTATTCATTATGAATGAGAAATCAACGATTGATAAATCAAAAGACGATTATAGTGGTGATTATTATGACCACTTATTGGAGCAGTACAAGGTCGTACGTTCTGCCATAATGGATATTATAAAAGATAGAAATTTGAACAATAAATTCCTCTTAACAATATTAACTGCATTATTGGCAGTTTCAGGATTTGCTACGAAACAAGTCCTTGCACAAGGATCTACAGACACGAAGGTTTTTTTATTAATTTTATTAATGTTTTCTCCTGTGTTAAGTGGAGTTATTAGCTGGATATGGATTCGTTTTAATAAGACATTCGAAGAAGGAATTAGAGTTCGCTATAGTGTATTAAAAGATTTAGAGGTTGAATTGCCTTCTTCTCCCTTTACAAGAGAGCATGAACGTAGAAGTGAGAATTATGTCTCAGTATCTGCAATTTCAATTCATTTAGCAATAGTATTTATGATAATTAATATTATATTTTTCCTTGTTTCGGCAGGCTACTTTATCTGGTTTCTCTGCAGTTTATCAGTAAAATGTTAAAAATTTCCTAACCAATCATGTAAGCAATGCCTTGATTCATGCGCCTTTTGAAAGTAATATTTTTAAGAAATTTTAAATGGAATGAATAGTTTGCCTCTTTTACACGGCATCGCTTCATTCCAGCGTTCGACGAAAGAAAATAAATGAAAAGAACAAGATTTCTTTACGGAAAAAAGAGAAACTTTGCATCCTTTCTTGAGACTGGTTCACCATTATGGTTTCGGGATCTTTACTCTCTCGGGAAACTCGAGAATGAAGTAATCAGCGACGATGAAAGTACAAGGGCTCATGAAATCAACTCTGATCAGATACAAAAAATCACGTTTGATGGTCGTGATTTCAAGCTAGCTGAGAACACTAATTTCAAAATGAATCTTCCGACAAGGCGCTGCCACGTCTTGTGTCTAAGTAATAGTGGTAACAGTGAATTGCTGTTTGAACGCTTTGAAGCGGATATCTGCCTAGAGTTAAATACCGACAAGATCATTGAGATGATGCAGGAGGCAAATACAAATAGAGGTTTGGAAATCGTTGGCCGCGATGTTGAATACTACAAAAAGGGGCCTTCCCCCACGACGCACGATCCTTTTGAACTGGTATTTAGAAAAGAATATAAAAGATATCATATAGAAGACGAATACAGGATTGCAGTCAGCTGGCCAGAGGATGACGAGTCAAAAATACTGACCACAGGCAACAACCTGGCTAGAGTTTTTGGGCCTGAGGCGACTAATGGTGACCACATATCAATAGGATTTAATCGTTCGGACCTTAAGGAGATACTTGTCAATACAGTAGAATTCGGAGAACTTAACTGAAGGTGGAGAGTCCAAGCATGGAGCGTCGAACAAATCGCTGCATGGGTCGGTGTTCCGCTTCGCTCCACACCGACCCATGAGCTCCAGTGTTAGGTTTACCAATAAACCTATTTACTCTTCAAAAATCAATTTTGCTTGAAAAATAACGCACCACTTTCAAACACATAAAAATAGGCACAATTTATTATTAACAAATTGTTTTTATTAATTAAAAATGTTGTTTCAGCCATATATTCAAACGCACCACTTAACGCACCACTTAGGATTTGAAAGTGGTGCATAAAAAACAAAAGTTATTATGCCGTAACATAATAACTTTATAGTATATTTTTTATATTTAAGCTGCTCTAATTTTCTGAGTTCATCTGCAAAAAACGACCAAAATGTCCGCATTTTCCCGAAATTTTCTTATTTCAAAATCAACCACAATAATACCAATTAAGTCCCCTAAATGTTTCATAAAAGTACCAACAAACTCACTGTTTTAAATTTCTGAGTTCATTTGCCCCCCCACAATTAAATGAGTGATTTGGTATAATTCCGTATACAAATGAAAAAGGGTTAAAGTCCTAAGACAATAACCCCTTGATATTATTGGTACGCCCGGCAGGATTCGAACCTGCGGCCTACGGATTCGAAGTCAGAAACCTCGAGTTTCCTAACCTCCTCAAATTACGATAACATATTGAATTCATTCGTATCATAAATTCCACATTTTAGCTGATTTTCCAGATTTTAGCTGATTTTGGACAATTTTCCCCACACAATCCCCACATTGAAAAAATTGCGTAATTTGTCTGGTACCATACGATTACTACAGTGGATCTTGGATATCGGTTTTCCAGATAGGTAAATAAAACGGAGATAAAACGAAATACAATGACCACGATCTGACAACATCATTTCTTCGGGGATTTCAAATTAGTTGTAAGTGTCATCTTTTTTTCTTCTATCATTTGAAAATTCTGAATCTTCAGTTATTAAAATTAAATATCTTGTTCACTGCAGAATAATCTATTATAAATTCCGTCATTTTTGGATAGACTATTGAGCAAACATAATTATCCAAATAAAAAGAAGTTGCCTTATATTGGATAAAATTTTTAAAAGAACTCACAATACTATCACCAATATCTTCGATTTTATCCACTTCATATATATAAAAAGGTGTCATTAAACCGGTTTTTAAACTTTTCGACAGTGCTTCTTTTGCAGTCCATAAAAGAGTGAGCATTTTACCATAAGACAAAGAATGAGTTTGAATGAGGTCTATTTCTTTCTGAGTCATCTCGCTTTCCAATACACCTATTCTATTCATATCCACTTTTTCAATATCAATACCCATAGGATGTGCTTCTGCAAAGACCAATGCAGCACCAATATTGCCACAATGGGTTATACTCACTTGGGAATTTTGTTTATCTCCATATGTAATAATCGGTTGGTTAAATATTCCTTGCCGTATTAAAATTTTCGCAAGATTCTTTTCTCTGACAAAGAAAGCCATCGCGTGCTTGGCAACGTACCGCCCCAAAAGATAGCTCTTCTTTTTTTTTTCAAATTTCAATGTTTCATAATATTTTTGTTCCTCTGGATGTAAAATGCTAAGAATCTCATCATACTGATCAAGAAAAAAATCAGAAATGCATATTGTCGCCCTATATCCTCCTTCAGGCCTTTTTAAAAAAAGACCATCCACATATATTCTATTTGATACTATCGATTTATGTTTTTCGGACTTCATTATATTTCCCAATGATAGATTGTTTATGATTATTATATATTTTTGGTCTAAAAAATTAAAAGAACACTAAAAACTTTAAGTTGTTCGTGTTTTTTGATTAAATCGAAATCAATACAATCTTGATATTTTCACCCTCGATGTTCACCTTCTTTGTTAAAGAATAATCGGAATTGATTATTTAAATGCACAGCTGTATCATTCATCAGTTTTAAACCGATTTCATCAACATACCTCTTTCTCCAATTTTCGAGCTTGGTGCCTTTAACCCACTGATTGAAAGACCCTAATGCTGGACCACAATGAATTTGATAATCAACTTTTCGATTTTTATGTCCTTCCAAAGCAAGCTGTGTGGTGTACCCAAAATACCATTTGAATATCATGGCCATTTTAACTTTTGGATTTCTATTTGCACGCTCTATTTCCTCAGTGGTGTAATAGTTTTTACAATCTTCAAATATGTCTTCAAACTTTTTATGAAAATACTTTTCTTGTAACTGTCTTTTGGTTTTAAGGTCAATATCTTCGATATTGTTGTACTGCTTATAAAGAGAATATAGTTTATTTGCTCTTGCAGGAAAAAATACCCCCTTTTTTAGAACCTGTATCTTTGCGCCAAATTCAAACATATCT
>JAUVGT010000112.1 GCA_030593645.1 Deltaproteobacteria bacterium | reverse complement strand
TTATAATTCTTACCACAAGGAGGCTTTTTTGGCTGGTAAAAAGTTCACCCAAAAACGCAATTTTCACTTGGTAATGAACTGGGCTTCTTTAAAATAACGGTTTTAGCAGAATTTATGACTCATTTATGGGTGAACTCCTTTCAATATGACAGGTTGTTATCACGATAAAATTATGTTAAATTCGTAAGGTTTGCAACGCGGAGTTTCGGGTATTCGGCGGCATTCAACACAGTGTGGCGGAAGTGCATGGGAATCGAACCCACCCGGGACGGTATTGGCGCCCCACACCGGATTTGAAGTCCGGGAGCCCCACCAGTGAGCTGCGCACTTCCGCATCAAAGAAGTTTGCATATAATATATTCATATAATTTTTTGTCAATCATTTTATCAAATAGGTGTATTACAAATTATTAACTAGTGTCCGTTCACAAATGGTAGATTTTGGTTCAGAGCAAGGCTTGAGCAATTTTGAAACCGCAGGCATAGCGGGCTATATCGAGGATTGCAAAAGAGCGAAAACACCGCTCCGGGCCAAAAGATGACGCTTGTGGATGGGCGCTAACGTGGAGTGAATTATGGTTAACAGAGATAGATTGGCTGAAACATTTAAATTTTTTGTGGAAATTGACAGTGTTTCAAGAAATGAAGCTGAAGTTTCAAGCGAACTTGTTAAGGTACTCGAAGGGCTGGGCGCGGAAACCGTAGTTGATCATTCCGGTGTTAAAACCGGGAGCAATACCGGCAATCTCATAGCCAGGTTCAAAGGTAATATTCAGGCACCGCCTCTTTTATTCAATGGTCACATGGATACAGTAGCGCCAGGCGATGGTGTCACCGCTGTACTCAAAGACGGCATGTTCACCAGTGACGGCAGTACCATACTTGGCGCGGATGATAAGAGCGCGATTGCGATCATTGTTGAAGCGTTGCGGATCATCCAGGATAAAAATATTCCCCACGGGCCCCTTGAAATCCTTTTTACAACCTGCGAAGAAATAGGCCTGATGGGCGCCAAGCATCTTGATTATGATCTCATAAGTTCAAAATATGGTTATGCTCTGGATGCCACCGATATTGAAGGTATTGTGACCAGGGCGCCTGCCGCCGCTAAACTTGAGATTAAGGTGCATGGCAAAGACGCTCATGCCGGTGCAGCTCCTGAAAATGGAATCAACGCGATCTGGCTGGCAAGCAAAGCCATTTCGGATTTGAAAATTGGAAGAATAGATCAGGAAACCACGTGTAATATTGGTATGATCGAAGGCGGTGTCGCTACAAATATCGTACCCAATCTTGTGACCGTTCAGGGCGAAGTGAGAAGCCATAGTATGGATAAATTGAAAAAGGTTACTGATGATATTCTTGATTCCTTTAGAAATAACATTAGCAAATACAAAGATTTTTCTCCCGAAAACGGATTGCCCCGTGTTGAAATTGATGTGGATGATGATTTCCCCAATACAAATATACCTGAAGATCACCATGTTGTCACGCTGGCACGGAAGGCCGCTGAAAACATAGGTATGAAAATGGATTGTCAGAGTACCGGGGGCGGGGCAGATGCCAATATACTCTTTTCAAATGATATAGTCATGGCTGTACTGGGCACCGGTATGGAAGATATGCATACTGTCAGGGAGTATATCAAACTGGATGATATGGTTAAAATGACTGAACTTGTCCTTGAGATCATAAAACTTCATACCGATATGAAGGGATCCGAATCTCAATAGTGTCCGTTCACAAATGGTAGATTTTGGTTCAGAGCAAGGTTTGAGCAATTTTGAAACCGCAGGCATAGCGGGCTATGCCGAGGATTTCAAAAGAGCGAAAACGCCGCTCCGGGCCAAAAGATACCGTTTGTGGATGGGCACTGAATAACAGATTGGAGTAAACACCATTGTCAACACAGGCTTATTTTGACTGTTTTTCCGGTATAAGCGGCGATATGGTTCTCGGCGCATGTGTTGATTTGGGCGTGCCTTTAAAATGGCTGAAAAATGAGCTAAACGAAAAACTATCCTTAAGTGGTTATGACATCACAGCCGGAACCGTGATGCGTCATGGATTGACCGCACAAAAAGTAACCATCCGTATTGAGAAAGATGAAGATTCAAGAGATTATGCCAAGATCCGTTCAATGATCGAACAATCCCGATTTACAGGCACCATTAAAGAAAAGAGCCTTGAAATATTCGAGCGGATCGCGGTCGCTGAATCAGAGATTCACGGTTGCGAAAAGGAAAAAGTTCATTTCCATGAAGTAGGGGGCGTTGATGCCGTTGTGGATATCGTGGGCTCGGTTCTCTGTATGGAATACCTCGGTATCAAACGTGTGGTTTCATCAAAGCTGCCGCTTGGCAAGGGGTTTACTTCATGCATGCACGGCACGATTCCAATACCGTCTCCGGCAACCATTGCGATATTGAAAGATGTTCCGGTTTACGGTTCCGGTATAGAATCTGAGCTGGTTACACCGACAGGAGCGGCAATTATTGTATCGATTGCGGACAGGTTCGAAAACTTGCCGGAGATAACGGTAAAAAATATCGGGATGGGAGCCGGTTCCCGGAAATTGGAAAATATACCGAATATACTCAGAATCATAACCGGCGAGTTCCATTCTGAATCGAACGAGCAGGTGGTGATGGTTGAAACCTGTATCGATGACATGAACCCTGAAATTTATGGGTTCTTGATGGAATGCCTTTTTGAAGACGGGGCACTGGATGTGTATTGGATTCCTGTATTTATGAAAAAAAACAGGCCCGGTACAATGATCCAGGTCATCTGCCGGCTTGATTGCAGGGATAAGATAATCAAACGGATCCTGTCTGAAACTACATCAACGGGGTTGAGATTTTATCATGTTCAAAGACAGATTCTTGAGCGTAAACATACCGTAATAGAATCTCAATTTGGAAGAATTAATGTAAAACAGGTGAAAGGTCCTGACGGGAGTATCAAAAATATTCCTGAATATGAAGACTGTAAAAAAATTGCCCGCGAAAAAAACATTCCCATAAAGGTTGTATATGATACAATCGCAAAAGAAGCGGAAGCTTGACAAAATCGGTATTCAATTATAGACACGGTGCATGACGTTTAAAGATAAGGCACTTGTTTTTTTCGCAACAGGCTGTTTGGTGGGTAAAATACCATTCGCGCCCGGTACCTTCGGCAGCATTCTCGGTTTATTACCCTGCTATCTGCTCGCAGGTATCGGTTTTTGGCCGGCTTTAATCGTTATTATTTTTTTCATTTTTTTTTCGATCTGGATCTCCGGTAAAAGTGAAAAAATATTAAATCAAAAAGATCCGGGCTGTATTGTGATTGATGAAATTGCGGGAATGATGGTGACCTTCATTGGCCTGCCGTTTACATATCGTACAGCAGTCGCAGGTTTCCTGGTTTTCAGGATTTTGGATATTTTAAAGCCGTTTCCCATTCGTTACCTTGAAAATCGAGTTTCCGGTGGATCCGGTATCGTGATTGACGATGTGGCCGCCGGTCTAATTGGGAATATCCTATTAAGAATTATTATCCATTATATAGGTATGATATAAAAATAGAACGGAAACCATGGACACAATCGTCACATTCGGACTTTTTATGAAACCGTCAAAATTTATTGAAAGGGAATATTGAAACTTGAAATTAAAACAATCCACTCACCTGAAAAATCAATCGGAAAAGAAAAGCCACCTGCGTGAAAACATTGAGGCCCTGCTGGTGGCGATCCTGCTTGCTCTGCTGATTCGCACTTTTGTGATTCAGGCGTTCAAAATTCCCTCCGGATCGATGGAAGAAACCCTCCAGATCGGTGACCACATTCTGGTTAACAAATTTATATATGGTGTAAAAGTTCCTTTTTTTAAAGACCCCATGATTTCAATAAAAGAACCCGTACATGGAGACATCATCGTATTTAAATATCCAAAAGATCCGAGTCTTGATTATATCAAACGAGTGATCGCTGTTGGAGGAGACACCATTGAGATCAGGAATAAAAAAGTCTATATAAACAATAAAATGGTGGACAGCAGTTTTGCGATATTTTCTCAATCTTCCATGATGGCACACGGCGATAACTTCGGTCCGGTTACCGTTCCTGAAAACTCTCTTTTTGTTATGGGTGATAACAGGGATAATAGTCTGGACAGCAGGTACTGGGGGTTTGTTGACCTATCGGCTGTCAGGGGAAAAGCATTCATGGTTTACTGGTCCTGGAACAGCAAAATTGATCAGATGAAATTTTGGAACAGGCCCCGGTGGGGCAGGATCGGAAACCTGATCAGATAAAAAGCGGGGATTTATCCTTTAAAAAAGCAGGCATCAATCATGCATGATATTGTGATCAAAAACGGCCATGTCATTGATCCGGGTAATATTGATGGAAACAGGGACATTTACATATCAAATGGCACAATAGCTGAAATCATACGTGTTGACCAACAGATAAAACCCATGCCCGCATCCCGGGTTATTGATGCGGCCGGAATGATTGTGACACCCGGATTGATCGATATGCATGTGCATTTCCGTGAACCCGGCTTTGAATATAAGGAAACCATTGAAACCGGGTGTAAAGCCGCGGCTGCTGGCGGTTTTACAGCTGTCTGCACCATGCCCAATACTAACCCGGTTAATGATAACGGGGATATTACTCGATATATAAAGGAAAAAGCCGATCAAGTAAATAAAACAAAGGTTTATCCTGCCGGGGCCATCAGCAGGGAATCCGGGGGAACTGAGTTATGCGATTATGAAGAAATGAAAAGGGCGGGTGCCGTCGCGGTTTCGGATGATGGTCTTCCCGTAATGAACAGCCTGCTCATGCGTCAGGCAATGGAGAAAGCAGGAAAATGCGGTTTGACGGTCATATCCCATTGTGAAGATATGTTCCTTGCTGCCGGTGGTGTGATGAATGAAGGATCTGCGGCACGCAGGCTTGGACTGCCCGGTATTTCGAATCAATGTGAAAGCATCATGGTCCAGCGGGATATCGCACTGGCCGAATTAACAGAAACACCGATCCACATTGCTCATGTGAGTACGCTGGAATCGGTGCGCGCGATTCGGGATGCAAAAAGAAGAGGACTTCCCGTAACTGCTGAAACAGCTCCCCATTATTTTACACTGACTGATGAAGCCGTTGAAAAATACGGCACAAATGCCAAAATGAATCCGCCTCTCCGATCATTCAAAGATATGGAATCTGTTCGGCAGGGGCTGGCCGACGGTACCATTGATGTGATCGCCACTGATCATGCGCCCCATTCTCCTGGTGAAAAGAATGCTGATTTTCTATCAGCACCCAACGGAATTATCGGTCTTGAAACTTCACTTCCCATCGGATTAAAACTGGTCATTGACGGTGTGATATCGATAACCGAATTGATTCATAAAATGTCCATAAATCCGGCCCGGATACTTGGGCTTGAATCAGGTATTAAGATCGGTCTGAGTGCCGATCTGACCATTATTGATCCGGACAAAGAATACCATGTCGACTGCTCGGTTTTTAATTCGTTGGGGCGTAATACCCCTTTTGATGGCTGGAGTTTTAAAGGAAAAGCCATATATACATTGGTAGACGGAAAAATTATTTATCAGGAAATATAATAAGGTAATATATGCCATTATCGAAGAAAAAACCTCATATTCTTGTTGTTGATGATGAACTCAGTATGCGTGAGCTCCTTGAATTTATGCTGACCCGGGAAGGATACAGGATTTCATGCGCGGAATCCGGGAAAAAAGCGGTTTCATTGCTGAATGAAGAGAAATTTGATCTTCTTCTATGTGATATCAGGCTGGGTGATATTTCCGGCCTGGAAGTGCTTCGTGCGTCCAAAAAAAAGAACAATAATTCGGTTGTGATCATGATATCCGCTTTTGCAAATGCTGAAACAGCAGTTGAAGCCATGAACAGCGGGGCATATGATTATGTTCCAAAGCCCTTTAATAATAATGAACTCAAGCAGACTATTGAAAAAGCCCTTAACCTTAAAACCCTGGATCATGAAAAAAAGGTCATCACTGATGAACTGAAAAAAAATCTTCATTTTGGAAAAATTGTAGGTAACAGCCCCGGTATGCTTCACATTTACAAAATGATCAGGCAGGTTGCCCAGACACGCACGAATGTCATGATCACCGGTGAAAGCGGGACAGGAAAAGAGCTGATCGCCCGGGCCATTTACGAACAGAGTGACAGACGTGATCATTCATTTGTGACGATTAACTGCGGCGGCATACCGGAAACACTCATTGAAAGCGAGCTTTTCGGTTACAAAAAAGGCGCATTTACAGGTGCTGTTGAGGACAAAAAGGGACTATTTGAAGTCGCTGATAAAGGTACCGTTTTTCTCGATGAAATCGGTGAATTGAATATATCAATGCAGGTCAAACTCTTAAGGGTGATCCAAGAGAGGGTTTTTAAACCTGTGGGTGGGAACAAGGATATATCTGTTGATATCAGAATAATTTCAGCCACAAATAAAGACCTTACCAAAGAGGTGATTACCGGGAATTTCAGAGAAGACCTTTTTTACCGTCTCAATGTCATCGAAATAAAAGTTCCCCCGTTAAGAGAGCGGAAAAGTGATCTTAATGCTTTGGCCCAGCATTTCCTGGATAAATATACTCGTGAAATGGACAAGGAAATCAGCAAAATATCATCATACGCCATCGATTTACTGAATAAATATGATTTCCCCGGTAATATCCGGGAGCTGGAAAACCTCATGGAACGAAGTGTCGCTTTGGCCAGTACAAATATTCTCCTTCCTGACAGCCTTGCCCTGTCCATTCATAAACGCAGATGGATCGAAGGCGTTAAGAACCGGCGGTTTGATCTTGAAGATGTGGCCAAGGGTGTATCCCTGGATAATATTCTTGAAGAGATTGAGCGGGCTTATCTTGAAAAAGCCCTTGAATGCTGCAGCGGAAATAAAAATAAGGCCGCGGAGCTGCTTAATCTGAGCTTTCGTTCACTGCGTTATCGGCTTGACAAATTGGGAATAGAAAGGTAATATATTTAAAATGTTATCCTTCAAATGAATAATGATTCATTTGAATATCATTGAAACAGAGATGGAAATCATTATATTACATACTTCTGTTTTAATTCAATCAATTCTCTATTCAAGGTAAATATTCCGTAAATCGATTTGAATGACAAATATGTGACAATTTTTGTCAAAATCTTAACAAAAATTGTTAAAAACCGTGGGTATTAACAAAAAAAAAGATTGAAACCAAACCCAAAGAAATGTATTGTTCAAAAATACAAGACGTTATCATTCGGGTTACTATTTATGCAAGTGTGGCACACAGTTTGCAAATTAACATAATCAATTAAAATAAATATAAGAATCTTTCAAAAGGGGGTGGGAAAGCAAGAATATCATTTTCGTTAATAAAATGCGCATTTTATTAGCAATAACCCGGTTTTATAAATATTTCAATTTTTAGAGGAGGTACCAAATGCTACAAAAACTTAGGGGTAATAACAAAGAAGGTTTTACCTTAATCGAGCTGATGATCGTTATCGCCATCATCGGTATCCTGGCAGCCATCGCCATACCAAACTTTATCGCCTATCGAAATAAAGCGTTCTGCAGTGCGGCCGAATCAGATGCGGCAAGTGTCGCAGCAGGAATCGCTGACTATTATGCGATCCCGAATCATATTTCAATGCTTGGAGCAGCCGATGCGACTGCTGAATCACCTGACGGATTAGGTCTTACAATGACAGGCGCCAACTCAGTTGTACTTAGCGGGTCTATTGATGAAATTACCATTACCGTTACAGAGGGAGCGGCTCGATGTCCTTCACCGTACAGACGTTCACAATCTACTAACCAAGCTGATGAACCTGGGTGGAATGGATTTACTTTTGTAAAAATGCTGCGATAATTGTATTGAGTTGGTTAATCGATACTGAATAATATGATTAAAAAAGGGAGGTATCATTACCTCCCTTTTTTTATATCATTAACTCAAGTTCCCCGAACCAATCACCGCAATCGATACCACTTGCCTAATTATGCCGTATTTGATATAAAACTATTAATAATCGATCAGTTATTGATCAGAGTATGATCATTGATGTGTACCTGTTTATTTTAGAATCTATCTAAAATTACATATTGAGTTCGATGGCTGCATTACGGGCCGGTGAAAATATATTCATCCGCATCAGGCGGAATCAAACTTTTTACAAGCTCTGGGCCTTGCCCTCAACCCTAATCACTCTTTTTGAGAGAGGAAATAATATTTTTCAGTTACCGTTTCCTAAACATGTATTATCTTATAAGTTTAAAACAATCTTTTCGGTGTTAGCCTGTCACCATTTGCCAATTATTTTGATAAAACAGGAGCATCTTTCATTCAGTATCTCTCATCTGTTCAGCTGTTTTACTCTGAAAGTGGATATTAAATATGAGTAAACTAGATATTTTGCTAATATATCCCCAATTGGGTTCATGGGATAATTTTGTGCGTGATATACCATTGAGTCTTATATACACGGCAACTCATTCGGTGAAAGCAGGCTTTAATGTAAAAATTATTGATCTCAGAACAACCGGTAAAAACTGGCAAGAAGTAATTGACCGGGAAATGAACAATGGCTGCAGTCTAGTCGGGATTTCTGTTATGACTGGAAATCCAATCATGACATCATTGAAAATTTCGAAATATATTAAAGAGAAGTATGATACGCTAGTTGTTTGGGGTGGGCCTCATCCAACGATACTTCCTGAACAAACGTTAGAGAACCCTTATATTGATTATGTCATTAGAGATTGGGGATCAAAGGCTCTGTCCCAGTTAACAGAATTCATAAATGGCGGATCCATTAATAGAGAAAAAATATTGGGGCTGGGATATAAAGAAGATGGTCATTTGAGATTAAATCCAGCGCAATCATGTTTCGAGCTGCTCGACTTTAAGGATTTACCATACCATCTGGTAGATATTTCAAAGGAAAAGTATAATCGGATGCGTAACGGTGAATTAATTTTTCCCATTTACACATCGATTGGGTGTCCATATAAATGTAATTTCTGCATGTCTCCATCTGTATATCAAAAAATTAAAGGTAAAAAATGGATCGCCTATACTGTCGAATATATCATAGAACATATAGAGTATCTATCCCAAAAATATTCATTTGATCGGCTTCAAATATATGATGATGATTCATTCGTTGACCTGGATAGAATTTATAACTTTTTAGTAGAATATATTCGGAAAGGATTCAATAAAAAGTACATACTTGATTTTAGAGGCGCCAGGATAAATGAACTTGATAAAATGGATGATGACTATTTAAGGCTTATGGTAGAGGCTAGAGTTAATATGATGTTTATTGGTATGGAGTCAGGTTCACAGCGGGTACTAAAAATGATGAATAAAGGTATTAGCACTAATCAAATTGTTAGGGTAAATAAAAAGCTTGCTAATTATCCTGAATTAAAACCTCATTATAATTTTTTTTGCGGAATACCCGGTGAACAAATGGAAGATCTGATTCTGACTAAAGAAATGGTCATCCGATTAGTCAATGATAATCCCTATTGTTATCTGGGACGGGCAGGGCACTGGAAACCAATCCCCGGTTCCGTCCTAACAGATATAGCCGTAAAAAATTATGGACTACAATTACCCTCAAACCTGGCTGACTGGGCAGCCATTGATACTCGTGATGCAGATCCAATGGAACACCCATGGTATACTCCAAAGATGAAAAAGTTTATAGATTTACTTAAGATAGTAGGAATAGTTCTTGATCGCAAGGCCGAGGATTTGACAGGTAATCTCGGACCGATACTGGGGAAAGTATTTTATCTTCTTGGCATGTTATACCGGCCAATATTGAGATTGCGATTAAAATATAATTTTACAGGTTTTTTTATTGAAAATGAAATCGTTGATCTTTTTATTCGAAATATTGGAAAATTATTAAAGCATAATTAATGAAAAAAAGCAGTTATCAAGATTCAATTCCCCAAGCGGTATAGGCATGGGTGAAACAGTGTTCAATCAATTGTCGATGTCCCTATCCGCTGATTCACTATCGGATGCATATGCTGCAGTGTTTATTGGATTGAGAGTTATTACGGCTCTCGCGTAATTACCCGCAATATATCTACTATCCGGATACATCAAAGGCGTAAAAAGTAAAAATAGTATGGAATGATATGAAAATTTCTGAACAAGGACTAAATTATTTTAAGGGAAAGTCAAACTTAAATATAGGCTTTATGACATGCCTATTACTTATAGCAGCAACACTTATCGTGTATTGGAACGTACAATCTCATGAATTTGTAACTTACGATGATCCGATTTTTATTGATAATCCTTATGTTCAGCAAGGAATTAACATTAATAGCTTGTCTTGGGGTATATACTCTTCAGGAGAAAAGCGTGTTTGGATTCCAATGACGTGGTTTTCTCATATGCTCGATTATCAATTGTTTGGACGAAATCCTGGACTGCATCATCTTATAAATCTGTTTATACATATTGCATCTGCAATGTTATTGTTTTCAATTTTTAATAGAGCTACAGGTGAATTATTGAAAAGTGCATTTGTCGCCGCTCTGTTTGCTTTGCATCCACTGAGCGTTGAGCCTGTTGCGTGGATTGCTGCGAGAAAGGATGTGCTTAGTAGTTTGTTCTGGATGCTAACACTTTTTTTTTATATCATATACTCTGAGCGCCCGAATTTAAAAAAATACCTGTTAATGCTCTTTTTCTTTATTTTGGGTCTCTTGACCAAACCTAATTTGATTATTCTGCCATTTGTTTTTCTTTTATTCGATTTTTGGCCTTTAAAACGTTTTGTATTTCCGGAAACGATAATCGAATTAAAAGATGAAGTTTTTAAGCTGAAGTGGAATCGTAAAAACAGATATAACTCTAAAACCGTCAGGAAACAGGAATCTATACTGTTTCTTGTTTTGGAAAAAATACCATTTTTTATTTTAATATTTGTTATGGTCATCGTCACGATTCAAAGCAAAGGTACTGTTGTATCAATTAAAGTTTTGTCCACTTATCTTCGAATTGCGAATTCACTCACATCATATCTTAAATACATCATAAAAACAGTCTATCCCGATAATTTAGCAATTTTATATCCTTATACGGCAGTATCATTTTGGGCGACTATCGGCTCCGGGATAGTATTACTGATCATAACATTCCTGTCATTACGTATTTACTCAAAAAGACCATATGTGATTGTTGGTTGGTTATGGTTCATCGGTACGCTTGTTCCTGTTATTGGTTTGATACCTGTAGGTATACAAGTCGCTATTGCTGATCGATATTCTTATATTCCAAATATCGGACTTTTTATAATGATAGCTTGGGGAGGCTCAGATTTATTTAAAAAATTATTAAGTAAGAAAGTACTGACAGTATTTGCTCTATTGATTTTAATAATTCTTATGACCACAACATGGTTTCAGGTCCAGCACTGGAAGAATAGTTTTTCACTTTATCAACATGCATTAAACGTAACGGAAAACAACTATATTTGCCATAATAATATAGGTATTACATTTGTAGAGAAAGGTGCCATGAAAGAAGCTGTTAAACATTATTCAGAAGCACTAAAAATTAATCCAGACTATGCTGAAGCATATACGAATATGGGGTTTGCTCTGGGAAAGCTTGGACATAATAGTGAAGCATTCAGTCATTACCAGAAAGCGCTGAAAATAAAATCTCAAGGAGCCCATGTATATTTTGATATGGGTAATTTATTATCAGCTCAAGGAAAGAAATCAGAAGCGATCGAATATTTCCGGATAGCCCTAAGGATAAATCCGGAATACGCGGAAGCCCATAACAACATTGGAATAGTATTGTTTTCTGATGGTAAAATCACTGAATCAATAAAACATCTTAAACAGGCGATAAAATTCAAACCTGATTATACTGTGGCCAGGAATAACTTAAACCGTGTTATAAAATTTAATGCCGGGAATAAGTGATATTCGAATTAACGGTATTTCGGACATTTCCTATATTATTCATAATATAGGAAAATTATTAAAGCATAATTGACGGTTTCGTAAAGAGTCCAACTTCTGCGTTGTGCTGCATTTTGCAATGATTCAACTCCCCTGTTAAATATAAAGACAGATTTAACAGGGCGGGTCCGATAAGTACGCTTCATCATTACAAAAATTGCACGCCTTGAATTTGAACTCTTTACGAAACCGTCTAATTCGGA
>JAUVGT010000177.1 GCA_030593645.1 Deltaproteobacteria bacterium | reverse complement strand
CGACCATCCGCGGATCTTTTCCCGAGACCTTTTAAGCGAAATCGTTTCCCCTCTCTGATGCCCGGGGGCACAGCTACCCGGACAAGTCTTTTGGTAAATCCGATCGGAATATTCACGAGCTTTTTTGTACCGGTTAACGCTTCATAGGGTGTAATATGGATCAGCCCATAATGATTTATATCAGCGCCTGTATTAACAGGGCGAATAATCTGCAGCCGGGGTGTCTTTTTCTTGTGGGTAATAGTACGCAGGCGGTCAGACAGACCGGTTTCGGGTATCACCAGGAAAAGTTTAAGAAAGATTATCCCGGAAATAAATCCTCCGATATGAGCCCACCAGGCTATGCCGCTCGCCACACCATAACTTCCCATTGCGTTTATAATCTGCAGAATAATCCATATCCCTAAAAAAATAAAAGCAGGTATCTCAATAAACCATGGGATAATAATAATCGGTATGAGAGTTAAAATTCTTGAATTCGGGTAGAGAATAAAATAAGCACCCATAACACCGGCAATTGCACCGCTTGCACCCACCACGGGTATGTCTGAAGAAATATTAAATAATAAATGAGATCCCCCCGATGCTGCTCCGCAGAGCAGATAAAAAGCAAGATACCTGAAATGCCCGATACGGTCTTCCACATTATCACCGAATATGTAAAGGGACCACATATTGAAAAGGATATGCGTAAACCCGCCATGAAGAAATATAAAGGAAAAAAAAGAGAAAATTTGCTGTTTGATTGAAAATAACTGTATCAGGGCGGGATCCGAAAACTTCGCGGGTATTAAACTGTAGGTAATAATAAAACGGTTAAGCGAGGGGCCCTCTCCTAAGGACAGCTGGAGCAGGTATACAGATATATTGACCAAAATGATGGCATAATTCACAACGGGGAAATTTTCTGTTGAAATTGTATCTCGAAGCGGAATCATATTGCACTATACCCAAATATTTACTTAGGGTTCGCGTAAAAATAAATTCACAAATTTTAAGGGTCGAGGCGCCCATTCGGCAAGGCGCAAAAGCGCAGAAATATCAAGCATATTTCGAGCTTTTGCAACGCAGCCGAACGGGATGATTCGCCCCTTAAAATGTGACGTTATTTTTGCGCGAGCCCTTAATATTCATACTGATGTCAACGCTCCCTGCCGAATGGGTCAGAGCACCCGCTGAAATGATATCCACACCGGTTTGAGCAAGCAGCACAAGAGACTCATCAGTCACACCGCCCGATACTTCTACTATGGCTCTTTGATTAATATACTGAACAGCCTTTTTAATTTGGTCGACGTCCATATTATCAAGCATGATTACATCTGCCCCGGAAGCAACGGCTTCTTTAACCTGGTTAAAACGACTCACTTCTACCTCTATCTTAACCAGATGCGATATATTGCGTTTTATTTTTTCAACAGCACGGGTGATACTGCCGCTCGCTATAATATGGTTGTCCTTAATCAAAACTCCGTCATACAATCCCATCCTGTGGTTATGAGCCCCCCCGACACGAACCGCGTATTTTTCAAGCACCCGCCATCCCGGTGTGGTTTTTCTTGTATCAACCAGGCTAACGTTCAGGCCTTTTATCCTTGATATGTATGAACGCGTAACCGTTGCTATCCCGGATAGATGCTGGAGAAAATTCAGTGCCACGCGTTCTCCCATCAGTAAGGCACGGGTCCTTCCATGAATTTTGGCTATGACTTTACCCGGTTCGATAGTATTACCATCACTATATTTTGAGCAAAATGATATTTCAGGATCGAGTTTTTGGAACACCTGACTTGCCGTATCAAGGCCCGCAATCACCAGCTGTTCCCTGGCAATTATCTCGCCTGTGCCGGTTGAATCGGCATCTATCAGGTTTTCTGTTGTGATATCCGCGTGCCCTATATCTTCTTTCAGAGCGATATCGATTAATTCAGATGTAGAATGCAAATTAAATTCCTCACTGTAACCTGTTTAATGATGGCTGAAAACACTTATAGAACCTCTTTTGTCTATTTAGAACCAAGGACCAGGTTTTATTGGTTATAATAAAAAAAGGGGGCAAAATACAACCCCCAATCTATTAGACATATTGATATTTGATGCTACACAGTCGACCCTTACCTGGTTATTCTTCTCCATCCATTTCTTCAGATAGTATTGTTTTTAACTTTCCGATCTCACTTGTAACCGCCTTTTCTATTACATCAACAAGAATTTTATCAATTTTTTGAGCAAATATTTTCTCTACAGCCTTTTCAATTGCAGACTCTATTTTTCCAGGGGGTATCGATTCCAGGGAGGGTTCAACATCTTCTTTCTCTTCATCACCATCTTCAGGTTTCATGGCGCTGCTCTCCGTAATTTCAGAGAATGATTCAGGCCCATCCGTTTGCGAAGTTTCAACACCGGTCATTGAAATCCCGACATCCGCATCCTCCAGTTGATCGATTTCATCAGGCATAATATTCTGCTCCGGCTCTTTGTCAAACACGCCATCTTCTGTACCGGCATCTGGATGTTCATTATTTTCTTCAACGGCTGTTTCTTCCAGTGCCCTGAAATTTGACTCAATGGTCATACCCAGTGAATCCAAAATATCATCCTCTACAGCACCGTTAAAGACCGGCTCTCCAATTTTATCTTCAGGGTCTGGTTCAAAACTGGCAGGCATATCTATCGAAAGCTGATCATCGAGCTCTATACCAATTTCAGAATCTAAAGAATCACCACCAAAGTTAACCTGATTGCCGGTTTCCACATTTACTTCCTCATTTAAATCATCCAGCACATCACTATCGGTTTGGTGATCCGATGATTCTCCAAATTTAATTAAATCATCCGAATCTTCCGGCGGGGTGAATTCAAACGTATTATCAAGGATTTCAAGATCTAAATCAGAACCAGATGACTGTGAAACATCCCTGGTATCTTCAGATTCGATAGTTTCAGACATCATCTCTTCGCGGGTGTCAACGCTTAATTCTTCAAACTCTTGTTCCGGTTTTATATAATCAATGGTATCATCAAGAATATCCGCATCCAAACCTGAATCATCTTCCAGTAATTCGACTTCATTTTCAATGCCGACTCCTTCAATTTCATCAGCCCGCTCTTCGAATTCGGTTGCATCATCCAGAACATCCATATTCAGAAGAGGTTCGGGTTCCTGTGCCTCATCTCCAGTTTCCATACCCAGTTCCCCGATTTCAATTTCATCGGTTGATTCTTCAGAGTCAACCGTATATTTTTGAGCATTTGGATCAATATCTTCTTCGATAATCTCTAATTCCCGGGGCTCCACAAATTCCGATTTGATTTCATCTTCATCTTCCTCTATATTTGAAGTATCAATCATCTCCAGCTCAACCCTGTCTTCTTCTCCCTCTATATCCGAAACATCAAGGTACTCCGGCTCAATCTCTTCTTCACCTTCCTCTGTGTCAAAAGTATCAAGCATCTCCGGTTCAATAAATTCCGCATCTTCTTCTATTTCTGAAGCATCGAGCATCTCCGGATCAATCTCTTCTACAGAATCATCACTCAATTCACCGGACAGATTCTCCAGTTCAGCTGTGTCATCCAGCATATCACTCTCGTCTGGCTCTTCACTGAACCCGCCGGATTCATCTTCAAGCTCTAAATCAGATGCTTCTATAATCTCGGGTTCTATCTCCTCTGTCTGGGCTAAAAGCGATTCCCGGCTGTCTGTTTCCTGAAAATCAGCAGCATGATCCGGGAGATGAATATCCGTCACCGATTCCCGGATATCATTTTCAGTATTACCGGTTGGAATCTCCGGGTCTTCGAGTTCGTCATATAACTGAATGACAGACTCGCCTCCGGCTATATCCTGGTCAGTCATTTCATTTTCCGGTTCATGATTGCTGTTCATTTCAATCTTGATATCTTCCGGATATGAATCCAGTTCATCGACCAGGGTTTCTCCATCTACATCTGTGAGTTCAACCGCGCCATCCAGAAATTTTACGTCCGCATCCTGCTTTGGTTCTATGTCAGAGTTCTCGGAAGCGGAGGAATCGTTATCCAAAAATCCTCCAAGGAGATCCTTCTCAGAATTCAATTCTTCGACCAGGCGGTGCCCTCCCAATTCACCTAATCCGACTGTGTCTTCCGAGTCATCATTATCGGAAACGTGTTCCTCGTTACCGGAAAGCCCGATATCGGTGATTTCTTCCGGTTTTACAGGCCCATCATTTTTTTCACTCTCAAATTCAAATGCTTCACTGATATTAAGCGATTCCATCATTTCCAATTTATCTCCAGCGTTCTCATCACCCTCCTGCATGCTGGCTCTGGGATCCTCGATATACTCAATGTCCATCGTATTTACACCGTCGGGAATCGGGTTGTCCGCTTTTTGTGTATTTTCGTCATTCAAATCGATCACATTGATCATCTTTAGAGAATTTTCTGCCACGTCCTCTTCGGTCAACCTGTTACCCATCGGGCCGCCGGCCAGATCTTCTAATCTTTCCAATTTCCCATCTTCACCGAAAGCTTCGATGGATTTAATTTCTTTATCGTTGGTACTTAAATCGATAACATTCATCATCTTCGGAGGCGATTCGGCTGTGTCTTCCTCTGTTAACCGATCACTCATCGGGCCGCCGGCCAGGTCTTCCAATAGTACCGTATCTGAGTATTGAGCATCACTAAAATCGAGACCGATTTCTTCATTAATTGCTTCACGGTCCTCATCAGTAAGGTCCAAATTTTTAATCGACAATGGTTTTTCATCAGATTTCATACCGGTATCCGAATGCATGACTTGTTTATTCAGTCTTATTATCCCATCATTTTTAAGCGCATCGGTGGAACCGGGATCCTGGATTAATTCTTCATCTCCAAGACCATCCTCAATATCCGTAAGATCAATAACTTCATGATCTTTTTCAGATTCGGGATCTGCGGTATCGGTTAACTCAACAATGTCATCATCGGAGAAATCTGTTGTTTCGTCAGACAAATCGATGATTTCCTCATTTTTTTGCAGTTTCGGTTTTTCACCCGATTTCACGGATTTCTTCTTTCCCTGCATTTTGCCTCTCATTTTTTTCAAGGTTATGCATTGCCATTTTATAACACTTTAATCGTTTAAAAAATATCATATGACCCCGAAAGAGTCAAGATAATTACATTTTCATATAATTGAAAAAAATGATTTACAGACCGATTATTATAATTGTAATAAAGAATAATGAGATATTTTTTTATTGATCATTCAGAAATTTCAAAACCCGTTCCTCTTTTAAAAGGATCTGACGAAAAGCATATTATTGATGTGTTGCGCTTGAAACCCGGAGATACAATCGGTCTGTGTGACGGAAACGGCCGTAACTATAAAGCAGTCATTAAAGCGTTTTCTTTTGATGGTATTGAGTTATCCATTGTTCAAACTCGTCTGTCTAACACCGAATCAAACATTAAAATCACTGTCGCCCAGGCTTTTTTGAAAGATAAAAAAATGGATGCCATTGTCCGTCAGATCACGGAACTCGGTGTGCACAGATGGATTCCTTTTATCGCCCACCGCAGCGTTGCCAGGCCTGACCGACAAAAACTGAAAAAGCGTAGGGAAAGATGGAAAAAAATTACTAAAGAAGCAACAAAACAGTGCGGACGAGGATACATGGTTGAAATTTCTGAAATGACACACTATGAAGACATCCTGAAAGATGGAAAAAAATATGACAAAAAAATTATTTTTTGGGAAAACGCCTTAGAACCGTTAGTCCCTCCTTCTTTTGAATCACCATGCCGGATAAAACAGGTTTTGATTGTCCTGGGTCCTGAAGGCGGTTTCACTCCGGATGAAATCGACTCGGCAAAATCATCCGGTTTCAAAATCGCCGGACTTGGTCCCCGAATTTTAAGATCAGATACAGCTACGATTACTTCTGTAGTTCTGGTACAGTTTCTACTGGGTGATATGGGCGGACAGTAAATATCCGGGTCCAAAAGACCCGCTTTTTACTATAAGTGGTTTTATAAAATATCACAGGTGACAAAATGACTGTAAACAACAAACAGGGGATCAGACGCATTATCAATGCCGCGGGTTATTCAATGGCCGGGTTGATCAGCGCCGTGAAAAACGAGGCCGCGTTCAGACAGGAGCTGGTACTATTTACCATCTTAATACCTTTAAGTTTCTGGATTGGAAAAACAGCATTAGAAATAGCAATGCTGATTGGATCCTGCCTGATTGTCATGATTACTGAATTATTAAATTCAGCAGTAGAAGCGGCAATAGACAGGATCAGTGATGAACATCATATACTTTCCAAACAGGCAAAGGATATGGGTTCTGCCGCGGTACTCTTAAGTTTTTTACTCGTCGGTATCGTTTGGGGACTGATCATCTTTGATCACTTTATAATGTGAAAATCACAACCTGAAAGGACTCATACAAAATGGCCTCTTATCGGTTCAACCGGCTGGAAATCGCGGGTTCTCTCGGAGACCTGGGCACACTCCTTCCCATTGCTGTTGGAATGATTCTGATTAACGGGCTGAATCCATCAGGAGTTTTTGCCTCTATCGGACTGTTCTATATACTTTCCGGCATATATTTTAAGGTTACTGTGCCTGTTCAACCCATGAAAGTCATTGGGGCATATGCTATTATTACAGGACTTGACGCATCTTATATTTTTGCTTCAGGCTTAATGATGGCGTTTTTTCTCCTGATTATCGGATCAACCGGAGCGATAAAGATTGTCGGCCGTTATGTGACGAAACCTGTGGTAAGGGGCGTCCAACTCTCAACAGGAGTTCTATTGATGGCCCAGGGAGTCAAGTTCATTATCGGTACATCCCGGTTCCAGGAGATCAAACAGGCCGCCGAACCTTACCTTACCTATCAAAGCATCGGGGTAGTCCCAATCTGTATTGTAATCGGAATAACAGGCGGTCTCCTGACTTTTCTGCTGCTTGAAAACAGAAAACTGCCCGCGGGTCTGATCGTGGTGTTTCTGGGAGTTGCGATCGGACTGAGTATCGGCACATATCAGGGTTTCGAAAACCTGCGTGTCGGATTGTATCTACCTGAAATATTACCTTTTGATTTTCCCGGCTGGCCGGTTTTTCAGACGGCCCTGCTTCTACTGGTCCTTCCGCAGATCCCTATGACCATAGGAAACGCGGTCATTGCCTACGCGGATTTATCTGAAGAATACTTTGGGCCGGATTCAAAAAAAGTCACTTACAAAAGCGTGTGCATCAGTATGGCCCTGGCCAATTTTCTAAGTTTCCTCCTGGGCGGCATGCCGCTTTGTCACGGGGCCGGAGGGCTGGCGGCTCATTACAGGTTTGGAGCACGTACAGCCGGATCAAACCTCCTCATCGGTTCCATTTTCATCATCCTGATTCTTCTCCTTGGATCGCATATTCTATCCGTTCTTTACCTTATCCCGATGTCCATATTAGGCATCCTTCTCTTCTTTGCCGGGACCCAGCTTGCCCTGACAATTCAGGATCTTACCGCCCGAAAAGATCTTTTTACCGCATTTGTAATCCTGGGAATCACTATTGCAACTGATCTTGCGGCCGGTTTCATTGCGGGGGTCATTGTCAGCCTCATATTGAAATCCGACAAACTGAAAGTGTAGATTGAACAATGGATGACGGTTTCGTAAAAAGTCCAACTTCTGCGTTGTGCTGCATTTCGTAATCATTCAACGTACTATAAGTACGCTTCATGATTACGAAATTTGCACGCCTTGAATTTGAACTCTTTACGAAACCGTCTAATTCGGACTTTTTACGAGACCATCAATGGATGGTTTCAAAACTTTTTCGATTCAAACACAGAAAATGGCCTTAGAACAAGCTAACGGCCTCAGGTTTAATGATAAAATCAACCGTTTTCCCGATCTCAGGTCTGATATCACGGTATTTTTCTTTTGAAACAATGATGGTTATCCTGATTCCAGAATCCACAACGATTCTTACATCACCATTTTCTTCGGCCAATTGCACAATTCGTCCTGAATGGATGTCCGAACTGGTCTTATCTTTCATTGCGTCGATCAGATCAATCCCTCCAGGATCAATAAAAATGCGCGCTTTTCCGGGTTTATAAACCCTTTTTCCCTCTGGCAGGATCAACTCGAGTGTGTTCTGAATTTTACAGCGCACATACTGCGGATCTTCAGGAAAGAATTGAGCGGAAAATATATTCTCATAACCCGTCGACACAAGACGCCCATGATCAAGGACCAGCGTTGAATGAGCCAGTGCGCTTGCCTGGATTCTATCGTGTGTGGTAAAAAGAACGGTGATTTTTTTTTCTTCATTGGCCTGCCTGAGAGCATTGATGACAATGTCCTGGTTTTCAGTGTCCACGCTTGATGTCGGCTCATCACATAAAAAAACTTCAGGTGATATAGCAAGCGCGCGTGCGAGCGCGACTCTCTGTGTTTCACCTCCTGACAACAAATGCGCCGGTGCGTGGATAAACTCCCGCATACCCACAAGCTCAAGAACATCATCAATAATATAATCTCTTTTCTTCTTTGAAATCCCCCTTATTTTCAGACCAAAATCCACGTTCCTGTATACCGTGGTAGTAAAAAGTATCGGATGCTGATCAACCACGACCACCTCTTTGCGTAATCGCTGCAGGTTCGTTTCCAGATAACGAACTTTTTCCGATTTGTACAATACCTGCCCTGAGGTGGGAGATTCCAGAAATCCTAAAATATGCAAAAGTGTGGTTTTTCCGGCACCATTGGGTCCAAGAAGGGCAGTTATCTTACCCTGCTCAAGTTCAAGTGAAGAAATATCGAGGATTGTCTTGTGGTCAAACACTTTTCTCAAATCCGATAGACAATACAGCATTACACCCGAGTCCTTCCCTGAAAAAAATGAAACAGCAGATTCATACCGAAACTTAAACCAAGCAAAACCAGTCCAAGAGCCACTGCCAGCACAAAAGACCCCTTATCATATTCAAGGGCCATCGCGGTTGTCATGGTACGGGTAAACCCTTTGATATTCCCGCCCAGCATCATACTGATCCCGACTTCTGAGATCACACGCCCGAAAGCCGCGATAATCGCTGAAATGATTCCGAATCGAGCCTCCCTGAAAACAACATATGCGGTTTGCAGCCGATTTGCCCCCAGGGTCATGGCAGTTTTTCTGTATCGCTCATCGATCCTGCTGATCGCCACGACAGTAAAAATCGTCACCACCGGAATAATCAATATGACCTGACCGATGATGATGGCGTTCTGAGTATACAGAAGATCAAAAATACCGAATATACCTCTTCGTGAGATGAAAGTATATACAAACAGGCCAATCACAACTGTCGGCAGGGCCAGTAAGGTATTTAATACTGTAATGACAAAGCGTTTCCCCGGAAACGTATTAAAAGCAATAAAAAAACCTGCAGTAATGCCAACAAAGCCGGCAAGAATGGTGGAAACAGAACTGACCTTCAGGGAAACTCCCACGATGGATACCAGTTCGGCATCAAGAGTCATCACCAGGTTCAAGGCTGAAATAATGCTGTCAATAAATAGGTCCATAAATGATGGTCTCGTAAAAAGTCCGAATTAGACGGTTTCGTAAAGAGTTCAAATTCAAGGCGTGCAATTTTTGTAATGATGAAGCGTACTTATCGTACGTTGAATCATTGCAAAATGCAGCACAACGCAGAAGTTGGACTTTT
>JAUVGT010000259.1 GCA_030593645.1 Deltaproteobacteria bacterium | reverse complement strand
GTCCTGGCATTTATTCTGGTACTTGCAGGACTTGCAACCATGGGCTCATTTGAATGGATTCGTGAAGCCGGGCGAAAACCATATGTGATACACGGTCACACATACTCTACAGGCATATTACCGGATCAGGAAAAACAGATCAATAAAAAGGGAATTTTAAATACCGCGAGATGGGTAGCACACAGGTCCATCAAAGAAGACAATCACCTTCAAGCCGGAGCTGAAATATTCAGGCTGGAATGTCTCTCCTGCCATTCGATCGGCGGTCCTTTAAACGATATTTTGAAGCTGACTCAAAAATACTCTATTTTTGGTATGGACGCCCGGTTAAACGGACAAGGTAAAACCAATTCCTATATGCCTTTATTTTTAGGAACCAAAAAGGAACGGTATGTGCTGGCACGGTATATTATTGAAGGGCTTCACAATCGAAAGGAAGAAAAGAAAAAAATCCGGTTACCAAAATTCGATTTTGATATCCCCGAATTCAGCGAAAGTAAAGATGAGTTTATACTCATGGCCTGGCCGGATAGCGGTATGCGCTATGTTTACCAGAACAGCAGGTTCTTTGTTTTAAAGCAGCCGGGATCTCAAGTATATGCCCAGCTCATCCGCCGCGGAGAAACCCCCGAGATCGTAACCGAAGATATAGAGCTATTTTACCGGGTCGAATCCGGTTCCGCACAATCCTCAAACGCGTCTGAAACATTTGAAGGAGAAATGAAAGTCCTGGAAGAAAAAATGTCATTTATCTCTGATGTCATCCCGGTGCTTCCCCTCGGCAAATCGGAGAAAACCAACCCATATCCACTGTGTAGTGTTGTGGTCAAAGAAAAAGGAACCGGCCGTGTCCTGGCCCGGACAAAAACCGTGATCCCGGTTACAACTGAAGCCGGATGCAGTCATTGCCATGGCCTGAAAACCGACGACCAACCACCGCAAATATCAGATGATACAGCAAAAGATATTTTAACAGTCCATGACAGGATCAGTAAAACAGAATTGCTTGAAACAGTTTTAAAGGGTCAACCGATTACCTGCCGCTCATGCCACCCGGATGGATATTCCAAGGCCGCTAACCAGTCAGGCGCATTCAATTTATCCGCTTCCATGCATGGGTTCCATGCGGGCTATCTTGCGAATATGGGAGCCGGGGCGTGTTACGCGTGCCACCCATCATCACCGGATCAATACACACGGAGCCTCAGGGGTATTCATTACAAGCTGGACATGGACTGCACAAGCTGCCACTGGAGAATGGAAGATCATGCCCTTTCACTCCTTACAGCTGAATTAAAAGCAGGTAAAAAACAAGCCCGCCAGCTCATGAAACATTTAAAACCCACAACAGTAAATTCTATTGATCAGGTCATGCCCCGGAAACCCTGGACCAACGAACCGGATTGCTTAAACTGTCACCAGGATTTTAACTCCCCGGAAATTGATGAAGCAGAATTCAACACGTGGATCACAAAGCCGGATCAGCTTTACAAAAACCGTTCTGATGACGCGGGCATCATGTGCGCGGCCTGCCACGGTCAGGCACATGCCGTATATCCCACGGACAATCCAATGGGCAGAAACAGGGACCATATTCAACCGATTCAATACCAGGGCAGCCCCTATCCGCTGGGGACAAATCACAATTGTAATGTCTGTCACATCATCGATATGAAAGAGGAGATTCATCACCCAAATATGATGACCATGTTTCGCAATACGGAATAGATAAAACATAGTGCCTAAATTGAACTAAAGTTCGAAGTGCCTAAAGTTCCAGTATCGCTTCGCTCTAACCATTTCAAATCAGATAGAACTACATCATTATAGGCAATATAAATGACACTTGAAGTGGTATGAATAGAGATATAAAAAACAGGCTGGAGTTTATATATAAAAAATATAACAGACGTGAATATGTTCATCCCGATCCCATTGAGTTTTTATATCGATTTAAGGCAATCAGAGACCGGGAAATCGCCGCATTAATAGCATCATCGCTCGCATATGGCCGAGTGGCCCAGATTCTGAAAAGTGTATCAGATGTTCTGGATAACATGGGCAGCTCGCCGTATCGGTATATTAAAAAATCCACATATGAATCATTAACCAAAACTTTTTCCCATTTTTCACACCGGTTTGCCAAGGGAAAACATTTGTCCGCACTACTTCTTAATACCAAAAATATTATTGAGAAATACGGTTCCCTGCATCATTGTTTTTACGAAAACGCAAATGAAAGTACCAACATCATTCCCGCGTTAACTCATTTGTCCGGGCAGCTTGCCCGGGGAAGATACGATCCAGGCCATCTTGTGGCGATACCTGAAAAAGGGAGTGCCTGTAAGAGAATGAACCTCTTTTTAAGATGGTTGATCAGAAGTGATAATGTCGATCCAGGCGGGTGGAAGGGAGTACCTAAAAGTAGATTGCTTATTCCATTGGATACGCATATGCACAGAATAGGTCTTGCTCTCGGATTTACTAATCGCAGACAGGCCAATATGCGTACGGCGATAGAAATTACTAATTCCTTTAAAAAACTGACACCTGATGACCCGATAAAATATGATTTTTCACTCACACGTTTTGGAATACGAAATGAATTAGATATAGGATCATTAATCAATGATAACGAAGGATGTTAATTATCGGCTATCCCTTCTCCATCATATTTTTTTGCTGGGAAATCAAATTATTTCATAATAATCAACTGTTTAAGTACATTTGTCCCCTGACATTCACAATTGTCAGCCTTTTTTGCTTGCACGGATATGATTTCCATGAAAATATGGGCGCGCAATGCTTGAAAACAAAGAAAATTTAATACAGTGTAGATAACCTGTCCCCTTTTGCTTTTATTTTTTTATTTATTATGCTCCATAATCAAAATGCATATTTATTAATTAATAAAGGTGAGCCCTTCGCCAAAGGAACTTCAATCCCAATATCAAAAAGTAAAATTATTATAGGACGCCATGATCCTAAAAAAGAACCCGATATATCCTTCATTAATCCGGTCATTTCTCGAAATCATCTTATCATTGAATTAAAAAATGGATCTTATTATGCGATCGATACGAGTAGTAAAAATGGTACTTTGATCAATGGTAAGAAACTCACAAAATCTGTCTACTATGACATTCACAACGGTGACCAACTGCAACTAGCAGATGATGCCGCTATTCTGCATTTTTCTTGTGAAGCTCAGATCAGCACGATAACAATTCAAGAAAAAGAAAAAGATCTGTATGTTGACTTTAATCACAGCAGAAGAGAACTTTTCATTCTAGATAAAAAAATCGTTCTAAGTGGTAACCTTTATAATCTTTTCTATGTATTGTATCAAAATCGAGGCAAAGTAGTCAGTCATTCTGAAATAAAAAAAAGCGTTTGGGCAGAAAGAGCATGTGATGAAAATGGCATCCCCTTTACGTCTGATGAGGAAATTAATGTTCTGATTATGCGTTTGCGAAAAAAATTGGGCCCATATCGCTGGATAATTAATAATCTTCGCGGGCATGGCTATATGCTGAATACAAACCAGTTATAAATACTTCTTATGTCGAAAAAATGGAATAAGGGTCGAGTTATCAATGACCGCTATGAAATCTTTGATATTAAAAAAGGTGGAATGGGTGTTGTCTTCATTTGTTATGACATTGTTGAAAAAACAATGGTTGTTTTGAAAACCTTTCGGAATCAATATTTGGCAAACAATCAAATCATAAAAAGGTTCCTTAAAGAGGCCGAAATCTGGATACATTTAGAACTGCATCCTAATATTGTCAGAGCTTATTCGATTGACTTCATCCACAACAGACCCTTTATCAAGATGGAATACATCGCTACAGATCATTATTGTGGACTTAATCTGGAAGACTATATCGCAAGAAGATGTTTGAATTTAAAGTTGATTATTGATTTCGCTGTCCAATTCTGTGAGGGAATGATTTATGCTCAGCAAAAATTGAATCAGCTTGGCAACAGATTTGTTCATGCCGATATCAAACCTGCAAATATTCTTATCCAGAATCAGAAAATATTGAAAATAACAGATTTTGGATTATCACATACCCATATTGATCATCATGCAACAATTACTTGGGGCACCCTCGCCTATATGTCACCCGAACAGTTTGTTAAAAAACCACTTGATGTTCGATCAGACATTTATTCTTTTGGATGTGTCCTTTACGAAATGGTCACTGGTAAAAGACCGTTCGTTATTCGCGAAAATACGAATGATAAACTAAGACGAAATAAATATTACAAAAAGCATTGCAAAGAAACGCCCGTAAAACCTAATAAGTTAAGAAATGACTGCCCATTAAATCTTAATAAATTAATATTATTGTGCCTTAAAAAAAAACCGTCAAAACGAATCCCGAATTTCAAAGTTTTAAAAGAAAGGCTGCTAGATATCTATGCCCAGATCACAGGGAAGAATTATCGAAGTCATGCAATGTTAAAAAATTCAATGAATAATATCGATATCATTAACAAAGGGATATCTTTATGTGAAATTGAAAAATATACTGATTCGATTTTATGCATGAATAAGATTCTCAAATCTGATGCGCAATTGGTGTATAAATACACTGCTTATTGCTGTCGGGGAACAGCGGCTTTCGAGCTCGGCAGAACAGAAGATGCATTATATGACTATCATGAAGCCATACAAATATTTCCTGATAAACCATTTGCGTATAATCATCGGGCCAATCTTTATAACAATCTGGGAGAAATGGATAAAGCGTTAAGTGATTATGATATGGTCATTGCCCTGGATGATGAATACGGAATCGGTTATTACAACCGCGGCCTTTGTCATATCAGATTGTCACACCTTACCGGACACCTTGAAAAAGCATTGTCTGATTTTAATGCAGCCGTCGAATTAGGGCATTATGAAGCCTATACTAATCTGGGGGGTACATATCATAAGCTTGGAAAGCGCCAAGATGCGCTTGAATATTATCACAAAGCCATAGACTTATATCCCAGAAACCCGATTGTTTATACCAATGCCGGATCTGTTTATGTTGAGATGGCAATGGTTGAAGAGGCTGAAGAATATTTTAACTTGGCAATACTTATTAATCCTCAATTTCTTCTCGCATACTCAAATCGTGCTGGGTTATATGCAGGACAGGGTAGATACCACAAAGCGATTGTGGATTATGAAAAAGCAATCAGTATTGAACCATCAAAAATCCCAAAAGAATTCACACTTAACTATGGGATCACAGAGGATGAACTTAAAACCATATATCCTGTGCTCTTACATGATTGCGGGGTTGCCCACCTAAAACTTGGCAACTTAGAAGAAGCCAGAGATTATCTGAGTCGTTTCCTTAAGAAAGCCATACCATTCTATGCGGATAAAATCGGACAAGTGATAAAAATGCTCACATGGATCGACCAACAACTTGAAAATTGTTAGTGAATTGATAGGTAACTGATATTGATTTTATAAATATTTCTGCTCTATATTATTAGTAAATGAAGCATTGTGTGCTTCATTTCCAAACCAACAATAAGGAGGACATCATGAGTGAAGCTATCAATCTGGAACCGGGATCAATTGTGGCAAAAACAGGAAATTATAAATGTGAAATGTGCGGGCCAGGAGGTATGATTGAGAATATAAGTATGAAAGCTGCCGCGAAGGCAGCGGGTGTGGATTCTTCTCAATTCCGAGACCTTAGTTTACCAGGACAAGGGAATGCTGTCAAAAAGTTTTTCACAGCCGGTTCTACCTTTCCCGATTGTCCCAATTGCGGACCTGCCGGGGGGTGGACGTTAATTGAATAAATATATTCAAAAATAGGAAAACGGCCCTTTCAACAAAAGGAATACAACTTCATGAAACAATGTATTAAATGCCGGAAAACCATTGAAGAGCCCGACGGGGGTGCAGCTCAAGCCATATTTGGCGGCTTGTCTCTTTCAGACAGCCTTGAGTATAATTGTAAATCTTGTGGGGCAGTGTATTGTCTTGATTGTATGGCCGAGATCAAAAAACAGGACAAAATCTGCACAAATTGTCAAAATGATATTGGATGGTAAATATAGGCCATACAACTATTGACCTATATCATGATAACTGAAAAAAATGTTGGATCACGAACTTTTTTGAAATACCAGTGAATCAAATATGCATTCGGTAAACTGTAAGCATTGTTTTTGACAAAACACTTTCACCTCAGAAAAACAGAAAATTTTACTATTGCTATGAGATTTGGAAAGCGGAAAAATATTGAGATAAAAATTGAGTTAATTAGCGTGGATGCCTTTGACGTAACTTCCGAGGTGTAAAAATACTACAAAGAAGTAAAATAACCAGGAGAGTTTAATATGAAATTTTTATGGACAGTATTTGCAATAGCCGGAATATGGTATTTTTTTGTGTCGTTAGGTTCGAATTCCCAAACCAATAATATAGGGGTAATACTTGCTCCATTATTTTGGAGTGGATTCTGCATCTATAAACTTATAAAATTGATGAATAAAACCGAAGAAGGTAAAAATAGTAATTCTCCTGGTTCTAAATTCATTCCTCCGAATTCACATAATTTTTTCAACAACGATAAACAAAGCAGCACGCATAACTCTGAAGTTATTGGAGATGAAAGCATCGCTGAAATTTTTAATAAAGGAGTCAATTTATTCAAAAAAAATCATTTTAAAGAAGCAATCAAGTTTTTTAATCATTGTATCAAAGAAAATGAGTTTAAAATTCAGGCCGTATATGCAAAATTTTTATGTCATAATGAAATTGGCAGTTATTTTGAAGTGCCCGATGATCTCGAAATAGAGGAAGATAAAATCGAAGCCGTTTTCATTACGAACAATTTGGCGTGCCATTTAATAAATACAGGATATAACGCAGCATTGAAAGATCAATCATGTGTTTTGGCGATTATAGATGATTCACTGTATGATATTCGTGTTTTGAGTTTAATGGGTTCTATTATGATTAATGCCTGGCGAAAAGAAAAAGATAAAACTATTCCTATATCAGATTCAGGCGTCAACCCGACCCCTTCAAAATCTGATAAATTCGTCATTTTATTAGCAAAAGACGCAGCAAATTTGCCATTATCTCCGATACCGGAAGGCGGTATACCAGAATCTTTAACGTAAACGATTATGGATCTTCAA
>JAUVGT010000080.1 GCA_030593645.1 Deltaproteobacteria bacterium | reverse complement strand
AGAAGAATTAATATACTGGTGAGGATCTTGGGAGAAAAATTTTTAATTCGCATTATTTCATGCCGCGTGAATGAATCACTCAATTGATAAAATACTTTTTTTACAATATACGCTCTTGTAGTTCACTTTAAAATTTCTTTTTTTAAATGGTTTTTCGATTTGATGTAATTTCAATGCCTTCAAAAAGTCTCAAATTTAAGGCGGAGCGTATATTTTGAAACCACTACCGGGAAATAATGAAATTTTACTGTTTTTTCTTTAAACGCCAGGGCTTGTTATTTTTGTATGATTTAAGTTGTTTCGAATAATCTTTAAGTTGTTGTTCTATAAATATTCTTGCAAAGTTATGGGCAGGAGCCTCTTTTTTCAATAATTGGATCGATTTTTCCTGATAATTTATTGCTTTTTTAAAATCACCGATCTCAGCACAGGCAGCTGCCATGATATGCAGTGTAAAATGTCTGCTATCATTTTTTATTGCCTGAGATGCAAGCTCAAAGGCTTCTGTCCCATTCCGTAAATTCTCATCCTGACAAGTAGCAAGAATCCATGCAATATTACTATTTGTACTAGAAATCTTATTATTCATACTCTTCGCTTTTTCGAAATCGGAAAGGGCTGATTGACAGTCCCCCTGTTTTTCAAAAACGTGTGCTCTGGCAATATATAACATTGGATCTTTGCTATTTATTGTAATCGCATCATTCATATCTTTGACGGCATGATTCATTCTACCCATCTGAACATTCAGGATGGCTCGGGTTGCATAAGCATTAACAAAGTTTTTATCTGCTTTTATTGCTTTGGTAAGATATTTTACGGCTTTTGTAAAATTCCCCTGATTGCTCCAGATGCTGCTCAGTTCAAAGTATGCTTTGGGTCCGTCCGGATTAATCTGAATACATTTTTCAAAATCTTCAATTGCCTTGTTATCATCTTTAATATCTCGGTAGGCCATGCCTCGATATAAAAATGCATCATAGTTTTCAGGGTCAAATCCAATCACTATGTCAAATTGCTGAATACCTTCTTCAAACTGACCGGTTTGACAATAAGACTTGCCCTTATACAGATATTCTCCAACAACTTGCTCATCTACATCAGAATCTTTGCATCCATATAAATAAATGAATATCAGAAATGTGAACAAAAAAATTCTTTTAGGCATTATATTTCTCCCGAGTTTAATGTATCCAGTAAATATTCTAAAGGCCACAAAAAGATATTGTTTGTTGTTTAATGTGTATATAACTGATTTTAGTAATTAAATCAATCATAAATGACTATGCTCACACAAAAATCACAAAAGTGATGCGGGTGAAAAGTAAAAGGACAGGCTCAGTGGCCTGCCCCTTCGGATTCAAATATGAATATTGCTTAACGCAGTTTGTTTATCACGGCTGCACAGCTCTGATGAACGGCTTCACATGATATTTACCGTTGTTATGATTAACTCCTTCTCTGGTTCTCCATTTATCCATTTCCCCGGCCCAAAAAATCTCCCTGATCATCCGGTATGGGGTATCTGCCCCATTAGGGTATAATGACTCTCTTTAGTACCACACGTTCTCCATCTTCCTGATTTTCCTCAAGAATCAGTCCAATTCCAGGGGCATAATATTTGTATTCCAATACATCCGGTTCAATGGGCGAAAAGTCTCTTGTCTGCAGAACATCATAGTATGTTTTGCCTCTTACCGTTAATGAAGGATGAAACCCAACCACCTGGCACAGTCCAGACATCCGGTTTTTTCCTCCGGATCAGCCAGGTTACTGCATTTACCAACAGCGATCCAGTAATCGTCCCGGATCTCCGCTTTACATGCCAGGAATGCAGAATAGGTTGTAATTGAGCAAGCTCCAACTCTTTTTAAACTTTCCAATTCTTTGCTTTCCTCGGCCTGGCTGACGTCCATTCCCAGCATTCCGGGAATAATAGCAATTGTAAACATGGTTGTGATCAACAATAAAGCACTTCGAAAAGTCATGATTTTAGTTTTTTTCATCTTAAGTGATAACATAGATACCTCCTTTTTAGACGGTTATGGTTATGACTTCCTATGAAAATCAGCCCCTCTCCCGAAAAGACCACAAGAAACGGGAGCGGCATGTTTATTTTTACTGTACACGCCGAAGCTTATTTAAAGATTATCGTAAAGTTATTATTTGATAATGTTGAAAAATGACGGTTGATATTATTTGAAAATACTGTAAATTAAATTCTGACCCAATAAAAACATGTCTTCACTCTTTACCTCCAAAAACATCGGATCTCTTGAGATCAAAACCCGGTTTATCCATTCGGCCACCTATGAAGGATTGGCAAAAGAAAACGGCGAAGTCACCGACGAGCTGATTAGAAGATATACAACCCTCGCAAAGGGTCGAATCGGCTTGATTATCACGGGATACATGTATGTCCATCCCCTGGGTAAAGCCCATAAATACGCGACCGGAATTTATTCGGATCAATTGATTCCGGGGTTACAAAAATTGACACGGGCGGTTCACAATGAAAATGGAAAGATATTTTTTCAGTTGAACCACGCGGGCCGGCAAACCACAAAAACAGAAATCGGTGAAACGCCGGTCAGCCCCTCAAGCCATGGCAGAGATCCTGTAAATTTTGTAAAGCCCAGGGAAATGAATGAAGACCAAATCATGGAAGCGATCAATTCGTACACGGACGCCGCAAAGCGGGCGGCTGACGCGGGAGCTGATGGTGTACAGCTTCACGCGGCACACGGCTACCTGATCAACCAGTTTATCTCGCCGTTTTTTAACCATCGAAAAGACTCCTGGGGAGGCACAGATGAAAAACGGTTCCGGTTCTTGAAAGAAATTGTTTTAAGTACAAAAAAATAACATCCGATCAATTCCCGGTCATTGTTAAACTGAACACTAACGATTATACCGCACCGGGAGGTATCATACCTGTTTTAGCCGTTCAATACGCAAAATGGCTGGCAGAAATCGGCATTAACGGTATCGAATTAAGCTGCGGGACAAGTGTCTATTCCTTCATGAATATGTGCCGGGGAGATGTACCCATAAAAGAAATCGTACAACGTTTACCCATATGGAAAAAATTGTTTGGATACTTTGCCATGAACCGGCTGAAAGGAAAATATAATCTTGAGGAAGGATATAATTTGAAAGCCGCAAAAATAATCAAACCGGTTATCGGAAATATCCCTTTGGCCGTGGTTGGCGGAATGAGAAGTGTCGATTTTATGTCAAATACAATTGATCAGAATGATGCCGATTTTATATCCATGTCACGCCCGTTTATCAGGGAACCGTTTATCGTAAAGAAATTTGAAAAAGGTACAGCAGACAAAGTCTCCTGCGTGTCGTGCAACAGGTGCCTGGCCGCCGTACCGATCAATATACCGATCAGGTGTTATCATAAGAAATTTCCGGGGAAATAAAAAGAGCGGATCTGGAATCCGTCCCTACAAATTTTAACCACTTACAGTCTCCATTTTCAATGTTTATTAAATACTGAAATATTCTTCCTGCAGTTTATTCGCCATTTCTTCTGGATTCCGGCCTCCGCCGGAATGACAGTATCTTTTTTGTTATTAAAAGGGCATAGCCTTCTATCTCTGACCTGGCCAAAAGGACCAGATTTTGTTCGTTATAATAAAATCCCGACTATACTTCAAAAGCGGTCCTCATCAACTCTTTTGTATATTCATTTTCCGGAGAAGTAAAAATCCGGGCCGAAGGGCCGTATTCCATTACTTTGCCCTCTTTCATAACCATAACATCATGGCACAGGGCTTTAATTACCTTGAGATCATGACTGATAAAAATATAGGTCAAACCGTATTGTTTCTGCAGATCCCTTAACAGGTCAAGTACCTGGGCCTGGACGGACCGGTCCAGTGAGGATGTGGGTTCGTCTAGAATGATAAACTCGGGTTTTAAAACCAGTGCCCTTGCAATCGCGATACGCTGTCTTTGGCCGCCTGAAAACTCGTTAGGATAACGGTGCCGGGTTTCAGGATCGAGCCCCACCTCTTTCATGACCTTAATCACTTTCTTTTCAATTTCTTCGGGGTCACCCTTTTCATGAATGATCAATCCTTCGCTGATGATCTGGACCACAGACATCCTGGGACTTAAACTGCCGTATGGATCCTGAAAAATAATCTGCATCCGCCTTCGAAAGGGCTGCATCGATTTTTTATCAAACCGGCTGAGCATCTGATCCTGAAAAAGAATATCGCCGTTGCTCTTGTTTAAACGAAGAATGGCCATGCCTACAGTGGTTTTCCCTGAACCGCTCTCTCCCACAAGGCCCAGTGTATGTCCTTTTTTGATTTTAAAAGTGATATCATCCACAGCTTTGACATAGCCTGTTGTCCTTCTGAGAACACCCCCCAGGATCGGGAACCAGACTTTAAGGTTATTGACCCGGATTAAAGACTTCGCGTCTGGATCAGACGGCTGCGGATCTCCTTTGGGTTCCGCGTTAATCAGTTCTTGTGTGTAATGATGCTCCGGCATCTGAAACAGCTTTTCCGTTTCAGCCTGTTCTACAATGCGTCCCTGCCTCATCACTGCCACCCGGTCCGCCACGCGCCGGACAATACCCAGGTCGTGTGTAATGAACAGGATAGACATACCAAGCTCTTTCTGAAGGTCCTTGATTAAATCGAGGATCTGGGCCTGTACCGTCACATCGAGGGCCGTGGTCGGCTCATCCGCGATTAAAAGATCCGGAGTGTTAATCAAAGCCATCGCGATCATGACACGCTGCTGCTCCCCGCCTGAAAGTTGGTGAGGAAAGGCATCCAGACGTTTTTCCGGATCATTGATACCCACACGGTCAAGCCATTCCAGGGAAAGGGATTTGGCTTTTGCGGAATCTAATTCCTGGTGTAAAAACAGTGTTTCAAAGAGCTGCTTTTTAATCGTGTGCAAAGGATTCAGCGAAGACATCGGTTCCTGGAATATAACACTGATTTGATTGCCCCGAATATTGCGCAATTCCGCACCAGACATTTCCAGGGTATTTTCTCCGTTATACAATATTCTTCCGCCGGGATATTCAGCCGGAGGCATCGGCAGCAGCTGAATTATGGAAAGGGCGGTCACTGTTTTGCCGGAACCGCTCTCCCCCACCAGGGCCAGTGTTTCCGCCGGATTGATATGAAACCCGGTATTGCGAACCACGGTATCTACCTGATTGCCTTTTCGAAAAGCAATGCTTAAGTCTTCTATTTCCAGTAGAGGTTTTGTCATTATTGCGTTATTCCAACATTCCATCATTCCGGTCCGCCAAAGACGGATCTATAGTATTCCAAAAAGCAGACACAGTGGCCGCCTCCCTGCTCCCTTGTCTTTAGTAATTCTTCCTGGGATCCAACGCATCCCGCACAGCTTCACCGATAAAAATAAGCAGACTCAGCATTAAGGCCAGTATAACAAATGCCGAAAGCCCCAGCCAGGGTGCCTGGAGGTTGGCCTTACCCTGGGCAACCATTTCACCGAGAGAAGGAGAACCGGTCGGAAGACCATAACCTAAAAAATCCAGAGAAGTCAGAACTGTAATGGATCCACCAAGAATAAACGGAAGAAAAGTGATCGAAGCGATCATGGCATTGGGTAGAATATGCCTGAACATGATTCTCGCATCACTCAGGCCCACTGATCTGGCCGCCACCACATATTTGAAATTTCGTCCACGAAGGAATTCCACCCGGACTACACCGATCAATCCCATCCAGCCAAAGAGAAGCATGATACCCAATAACCACCAGAAATTAGGCTGGACCACACTCGATAGAATAATTAAAATAAAAAGTGTGGGCATACTGGACCATACTTCGATAAAACGCTGCCCCAGTATATCGATGAGACCGCCGTAATATCCCTGTATCGCACCAACGGTTATGCCAACAATCGATGAAAAAATGGTCAGTATAAAACCAAAGAGGACCGAAATTCTAAATCCGTAAATAATTCGGGCCACCACATCACGTCCCCTGTCATCAGTGCCCAGCCAGTTTACTGAGGTGGGAGGCGAAGGGGCGGGTGAGGGTAGATCATAATTTATAGTATTATAACTGAATGGGATCGGTGGATAAATCATCCAGCCATCTTTGTCTATTAGTTTTTTTACATACTCGTCCCGGTAATCAGCCTCTGTTTCAAACTCACCACCAAATTCGGTTTCAGCGTATGAAAAGAGGAAAGGAAAATAATAGTCTGTTTTATAGCTGACTATCAGGGGTTTATCGTTAGCAATAAGTTCGGCAAAAAGACTGATACTAAAAAGGATAATAAAAATCCAGAGAGACCAGTAACCCCGCCGGTTTGCTTTAAACTTATTCCACCTTTCCAGATTAAGTTGATTAAAACCCATAATAAACAACCTCAACGACCTTCAAAGTCAATCCTTGGATCGACCATTGTATAAGTGATATCACTGATTAAGGTCATGATTAAACCAAGGAGCGTAAACATGTATAATGTACTGAATATTATCGGATAATCCCTCTGAACAATCGCCTCAAATCCCAAAAGCCCTAACCCTTCTAATGAAAATATGATTTCGATTAGCATGGAGCCTGAAAAAAAAATACTGATAAAAGCCGCCGGAAAACCAGCGATCACAATGATCATGGCATTACGGAACACATGACCGTAAAGAATTTTGTTTTCCTTTAAACCCTTGGCCCTGGCTGTCATAACATATTGTTTTCCGATTTCATCTAAAAATGAATTTTTAGTCAGGAAGGTTAAAGTTGCAAAGCTGCCGATGACCATAACGATAATGGGTAAAGTCATGTGCCAGAAGTAATCGATAATTTTCTGATACCAGTTAAGTTCGTCAAAGTTGATCGAAACCAGTCCCCTCAATGGGAACCAATCCAGGTAAGCCCCGCCCGCAAAAATAATGATTAAAAGAATAGCGAATAAAAATCCCGGGATCGCGTTCCCGATAATGATGACCGTGCTGGTCCAGATATCAAAGTTTGAGCTGTGTTTGACCGCCTTCCGGATACCCAGTGGAATGCAGACAATATAGACAATTAGGGTACTCCATAATCCGAGGGATATGGATACCGGTAGGCGTTCAATAATCAAACCGACCACCGAACGGCCTTTAAAAAGGCTGTCGCCGAAATCGAATAAGAGATAATCTTTCAGCATGATAAGGTAACGAACCCAGATGGGTTTATCAAAACCAAACCGCTTTTCAATGTCCTTAATCACCTCGGGATCCAGCCCGCGTGCACCACGGTATGTGGTTGCCTGTTCTTTTGATACGGTTGTTGCGTTCTGCTGAACCTCCCGCTGACCGGCACCGCTGACCCTTTCCATGACACCGGAACCCGCGTCCATCATTTTTGCCATCATTTGCTCTACCGGGCCACCCGGAGCAATCTGCATGATAAAAAAGTTAATGGTGATGATGGCCCAAAGGGTCGGAATAATCAGCAATAATCTGCGAAATATGTAAGCGGTCATCGAGAATCAAACCTTCTAATTCGTCACATTAAGTTTGCTTTTGTTATGATTTTCCATCGTATCTACTCTTAAAATATCATTGCCTTTATAATAAACACGAGCATAAATTCCGTTTTGTAATACCCCTCCATGTTCTATTGTCTGATGATATGCTTGAGTTTTAAGATAATAATTGATCTCAAATTGTTTTCCTCCAACTGACACCAAATCACCAGGGACATTACCAGATTTTGGTTGAACTCTATGAACCTTGACTATCCCTTCTACTACTTCATAGTCCCCACGTTCATAAGATTCTCGGAGTGGCTCTTGCTCATTTTTTGAACCTGATAGAGAAGAAATTGTGAGACTTAACCAAATAGCTCCACAAAAAACACAAAATAATGGTCCAAAAGTACTTTTATAAGTCCATGACTGTTTTTTCAAAAAAATCCTTATCATCCAAATAATTCCAAACGCTAAAATGACAATACTTATTATTAATTGAAATAGCATCTTACTTTGAATTTCACTAACTACAGGCGAAATTTCAAAGACTTTTCTAAATTCGCCCATTTTTACAGAAAACCACCAGCTACTCAAGCCCGTTGTGTATTTAGGCCGAATTTTGGGTCGGGAATATTTATACCAGTAAGCAATCCTGAATTTACTTAAGTGCCATTCAGGTATGACAAAAAAATTCCACTGAAGCACGCGATCTAATGCACGGCCGTAACTTAAAAGGGCTTTTGGATTCTCCTGGTTTTTTTCGATGTCTTCAAGAATTGTATCAATCGCCGGGTCCTGTACACCTGCCGCGTTATACGTATACTCCAGGTATGCGGAATGCCATATTATTTTTAGATCCGAATCCGGATAGTAATTCGCCGAATATCCCCTGGAAATCATATCATAATCCCGCTTGCGCATACGGTTGGTAAACTGGGTGGTGTCAACCTGCCGGATTTTCATAGTGATCCCCATACGTTTTAAGTTATTCTGCACAGGAATGGCGATCCTCTCCGTAGAAGGACTGTAGACTAACAATTCAAATTCAAACGGTTTGCCTGTTTTAACATTTGTTAACGCTTTGTTTTTCACTTCCCATCCGGCTTTCTTAAGCAGTCTAAGCGCTTTGCGGACATTATTCCGAATACTTCCTGAACCGTCCGCAACCGGAGGATTATATTCTTCGGTAAACACCCGGTCCGGTATCCTGCCGCGCAGAGGTTCGAGAATTTTTAACTCGTCTTTTCCCGGCAGGCCTTTGGCTTCATATTCCGAGTTTTGAAAATAACTGCGTGTTCGCGTATACTGCCCATAAAACAAGTTTTTGTTCATCCACTCAAAATCCATCGCATAAATCAGTGCTTCACGGACTTTCGGGTCTTTGAATATTGGTTTTTTGATATTAAATACAAGCGCCTGCATCCCCTGGGGGATATCATGCTCAATCTCCTCCTTGGCAATATAGCCCTTTTCAAAATTAGGTCCGGTATAAAGCGTGGCCCAGTTTTTAGCGATATTCTCAAAACGGATATCGTACTCACCCGCTTTAAATGCTTCCAAAGCCACGGCCTCATCGCGGTAATAATCATATCGTTTAATATTAAAGTTATCCAGACCCTTCTTCGAGGGGAGAGCCTCTGCCCAATAGTTTTTGATCCGCTCATAAACCACATACTGGCCGATCTTATAATCTTTTATCCTGTATGCAGAGCTTCCTAAAGGAGGTTCAATACTCGGTTCTTTAAAATCACGGGATTCCCAGTAATGTTTGGGCAGGATCTTCAGTCCGCTGGCAAGCGATATCAGTTTTTCTTTATCACTTTTTTTCATAGAAAAGCGAACGTCGTATTTGCCCAAAGCTTTTACTTCGGAGACGTCTTTATAATAATGCCTGAATTGCTCCACACCCTCTTTCATAAATTTATGAAAAGAAAATACCACATCATCAGAAGTAATCGGTTTTCCGTCCTGGAATCGCGCCTTTGGGTTCAAATGAAAAATCATCCATGTAAAATCGTTGGTATACTCCACCTCCCTGGCGATCAGGCCGTAACATGCACTGATCTCATCTTCCGAGCTTACCATCAGGCTGTCATAAATAGCGCCACTACCATCAGCTGCAACGCCGCGTTGAGCGTAGCGGTGGAAGTTATCGTAGGAACCGATACTCTTATAGGTGATGGATCCTCCTTTGGGCGCATTTGGATTCACATAATCAAAATGTTTAAAATCCGGTCGATATTTAGGAGTCCCAAGCATCGAGAGTGCATGAGCCTTAATGACCTTCTGATCCGCTTGAATCAGTGACGCGTTAAAAAGCAGCACCAAAAAAAGCGGTATGATATAGATGCATTTTTTAATTAGTTGAAAAACAGGTTTAATTCCCATTATCAGTCCTCCATGATTTTATAAATGCACGAACCTGTTCATTCATCAAAATTTTCATGATACAGCTTCAAATCGTTTTCATGTATCCACCATCATAATGAATTATTCGGTAAAAAATCAATATATTATTGAGAAAAGTTGGTAAGCGGTTCCAAAGGGATCAGTATTTGATATGCCTGTAATGGGATTGTATACAATAATCGTATTTTTATTAATCGGAATTCGGGGTCGGTATCGGTATCGTTTTTTTTTATTCCTTAAAGGTACAAAAATCTCCGGTTTAAAAAATTCTGGACTCCAATGATTCTTCTAAAACCTTTAATAATGAGTTGTCCGCAATTTCTTTTGGTATATCTAACGGACAGACCCCCATACTGTTTTTATGGGTCACATTTCCACCATAATTTAATAACAGTTTCACAAGATCATGTTCTCCTTTTGAACGATTAACTGCCGCCCATAAAGGCTCATTTCCGTCATTATCCAATATTCTATTGGATAGGGTGTTTCTCTTTAATATTGCTTCTGTTAAATCATAACAATCATTTTCAACCGCGTAGTGTAAAGGTGTTTTACCTTCATCATCCTGTATGGTCACATCCGCGCCATTTTCCAATAAAATCATCACGATTTCTTCATTCTTTTCACGAACAGCGCAATGTAATAGTGTGATACCGGATCTATCTTTTTTATCTGAATCCACATCTGATTTTAATGCCTCTTGCAATTCATCACCCCGGTTATTTTTTACAATGTCAAATAAATCTTTAGTCATGATCTTATCCTCTATTGAATTCCACAACTTATCTCATATCGTTTATCACTTATCACTTAATTCGTATCATCTTCGATTTAATCCCCCACACAAAAAACCGGACCCAGGCAAACCCCAGTTTCAGGAGCTCTTCATCATTCTTCCTGATCCTGGTTTTAACTATTGATTTTATTTTATACCGTTTTAAGAAGCTGCTGTTTAAGATAAAATCCCGGAAACTGTCGAGGTTATATGTTGCCATAAAAGCCATCTTTGCTTTTTGTCCTTCAGGACCTTCAAGACCCCAGGGATCGGTTTGAAAAAGCCTTTTTATCTCCATCCATTTGATCATCCATTTATTGTATACATCTCTTTCCTGATCCCGAGCCCATGAATCCGGAGTCAATGGATTATCTTCCTTTGGTCCAAGACAAAAATCCGGGGGTTTGAAAAAAGAAACCGGATGTGTTTTTTTGGTTTCAGCATTGTAGATCATCCCCTGTTCCACGGGAAAATTACGGCAGGTATCCGGTCGGTGTTCATATATTGAACAACCGGTATTTGTCATAAATATACAGCTGTTTTCTTTGTCTTCGGACATCCTCAGCAATATTTCCGGAAAATAATTTGACTTCCTCAATACCACATCCACGTATTCATCCAGAAAGCGATCCGATGAAATCCCCAGGCCGTTTTTCAAACGAAGAACATCATAAGGGTATAAAAACAGGTTTAAATTTCGGCAGCATTGATTAAAACAGCCGATTCCCGGATAGCATCTGAATGAGAAAGAGTCTTCCTCTTCAAGGCGAATACCAGGGAGCTTATCAATGTTGTTTACGTCTATATACTTCATAGTGAACATTCCTGGAATGGTGGAATGATGGATTGTTGGAATATTGGGTTATATCATCCCCCATCATTCCATAATTCCAATATTCCCCTCAATTTATGCCTCGGTTCTAACCGGATAGACTTGAGTTATAATCCGACACACTCATTTTCTTTATACGCGCCACTCCCATGTACCCACCATCTGCGCGATAGTCATCTTCGGCCTTTGTGATATCTTCAAAGCCTGTTTCAATTCATTCTCAAGGTCTGCCATTTCCAAATAAAACGGTGTTCGGTCAAATTTAAAATATTTTTTTTCTCCGCATTGACTGATAAATGCCCCACAACCCGGTCCGGAAAGCGATTTTTGACCGGGTTTTTGAAGTTCATGAGGGATACCGTGCAGCCTGCATATCATGGGGCGACGGTCATAAAGCAGACATCGCCCTTCAGAATTCAGGGGACACATGGTCCGCAATGCAGTCCCCTTTTCATCCGCTGCTTTCATCTCATTCAAAACTATTTCAGCACGGCTGTTGATCGAATCCTGAATACCTGTATCCATTCTGATAAAACCCTCATAGAGGTATAAATATTCCAGGTTAGTGTGATGGTAAAACCGGGTCATGCAGCAGCTATCTTCACATCCTGCGCAGTAAAAACCATAATTCTCAGCTGCTGCCTGATAAGCCTTATCCATTGAGGCATAAATTTTACCCAGTCTTGAAAGTATGGGAGTATAAACATTTCGCGATTTTGGAAGTTTTTCAAATGCTGATATCATTTGCAAGTGATCACACAAGAGGTGAAGGAAAGAATATTTTTTGGTATAAATCCATTGCGTGACTGTCTGTCATGCTGGCAATGAAATCACATACCCGGCGCTCACCGGTTTGTTCATTATTGCTGCAATCACCCATACCCATGCTTTCGAGCTCTTTTTGCAGCTCATCTTTACTGCCCAGGAAAAAACCGTATAGATCGGAAAGGATTTTTTTCGCTTTTTCAAACTGACGGTGCACGGGCTCGGATCGATATACGTTTTGATAAAGGAATTCCCTTAACCCGGTCATAGCGTGGTGCACATCATCACTGATTTTTAATTGAAGCTGATCATTATTCACGATACTTGATGATATCAAGTCTCTGATCATTGTGGTGGCACGTTCAGAATGTGTCTTCCCGATAATTTTAACACAGAATTCCGGAACCTGGTTTTCCGTGATAATCCCGGTCCGAATGGCATCATCGAGATCATGATTCAGGTAGGCCATAATATCGGCAATCCGTACAATTTGACCTTCGAGAGTGCCGGCCATCTCGTTCATATTAACCGGAATAATCTCCCCGTACCCTTTGGAATGTTTCAGAATACCATCCCGAACTTCATAAGTCAGATTGAGCCCCTTTCCGTTATTTTCCAGAATGTCGACTACCCTCAGGCTCTGTTCGCTATGGGAAAAGTCTGATGAAAATATTTCCCTTAACGCGATTTCCCCACTGTGACCAAATGGCGTGTGACCCAGGTCATGCCCAAGGGCAATAGCCTCAGCCAAATCCTCATTCAAAAACAGGGCCCGGGTAACATTCCTGGCAATTTGGGCAACCTCCAGTGTATGGGTCAGCCGGGTTCGGTATTCATCACCCAGGGGAGACAAAAAAACCTGCGTCTTGTGTTTTAACCGCCTGAAAGCATTTGAATATACGATTCGATCCCGGTCCATCTGAAAAACCGTCCGCACAGAACAGGATTCTTCTTTAATTTTACGGCCCTTTGACTCAGCACTTTTACAGCCGTATGATGCTAAAAAATTGTTTTCGCGGTTTTCAAACTTTTCTCTAATATTCATGGATAACATTTCTTAATCGATTTTAATACTGACGGTTTCGTAATCCGCCGTAGGCGGACCAACTTCTGCGTTGTGCTGCATTTCGCAATCATTCAACTCCCCTGTTAAATAAAAAGACAAATTTAACAGGGCGGGTCCGATAAGTACGTTTCATG
>JAUVGT010000037.1 GCA_030593645.1 Deltaproteobacteria bacterium | reverse complement strand
TGGTACCTGTATCAGACACGGTTGAAATCATTGACAGGTAAATGTCAAAAGGGAAGAAATCTCTTAAATCGATGCTGGGTGAGTTTATCTACAAAAGATTTGGTGTAAATATTCCGGCAGCCGCATGGCGTGAAGAAAATCTACCTGATCATCTGAAAATGCGCTTTTCGATCATCGACCAGGGGGGAAAGGAAATAAGGAGTGGGCGGGATAAAGGCGTACTTGTTAATGGAAGCTCGAGCGGAAGCAGATCGGCTGAATTGGGCAGCGCGGTCAAAAAATGGGAAAAAGAAGGATTAACACAGTGGAATTTTGGTGATTTACCTGAAAGTGTCAATTTAAAAATAAAAGGGAATACAAACTGGATGGTCTATCCGGGACTGGAAGTTGATAAGAAGTCCGGAAAAACCCTGAATCTGCGGTGCTTCAATAATAAAGAAAGAGCTGTTGAATCTCATAAAAAAGGTGTGAACCGGCTTTTTTCGATCCATTTTTCAAGAAACCTTAAATTCCTGAAAAAGAATCTAGCCTTACCCGGTAATATTTCCAGCTCAATGATACATTTTGGCGGCAGCGAACTTATAAAAAGACGCCTGTATGAATGCGTCATTAACGAATTATTCAGCAAGAACATAAGATTGGAAACTGAGTTTTTTGCTCACGCCGAAAAGGTCGCGCCGCTGATTGTTCAACGGGGACGGGAACTTTTGGACATGGTAATCCGGGTTGTTGAAGCCTTTGATAAGACCATAACAGCGATTGATGGTTTTGCGAAAAGGGCAGGAAATAACAGCAGTATTTTAATATTTATGGACCACCTGAAAGAAGATCTTGCCAGACTCGTTCCGGAAAATTTCATGGCGCTTTATACACCGGATAGGATTGGTCATGTGGAAAGATACTTAAAAGCCTCGGAGATCAGGGCCCAGAGAGCATTTGTGAATTATGAAAAAGACAGGGCCAAGTCAAAAGAGCTGGAAAAATATACAGGCAGTCTTGAAAAACTTCTGGGTGAAATCAACAATTCCACAACCCGGGAAAAAAGAAAAGCCGTTGAAGAATATTTCTGGATGATTGAAGAGTATAAAGTTTCTGTTTTTGCCCAGGAATTGAAAACAGCGATACCGATTTCAAAAAAACGGTTGGACAGGAAGCTTGAGGAAGTCAGGCGAATGGCCTGACAATGGTACTTATATGAAAAAACCACTGGTCAGTGTGATTATACCCACATATAACCGGGGCTGGATATTAAAACAGGCGGTTGATTCGGTGTTGACACAGGATTTTGAGGATTTTGAATTGATTGTGGTCGATGACGGGTCAGCCGACCATACTCAAAAAATTCTGGACTCATATCAAAGAGAATTGACGATCATCTGTCAGGAAAACCTTGGTGTGAGTGCTGCCCGAAACCGCGGGGTGGAAGCCGCGGCGGGTTCCTATATCGCTTTTCTGGATTCAGATGATCACTGGCTGCATGAAAAACTTGGCCGTCAGGTCGATTTTTTTGAAAAAAACCAAACCGCGTTGATTTGTCAAACCGAAGAGATATGGATCAGGAATGGGAGACGGGTAAACCCGAAAAAACGGCACAAAAAACCTTCCGGAATGATTTTTAAACCGTCCCTTGCTTTATGCCTGGTCAGCCCGTCCTCGGTAATGATCAAGAAGAGTCTATTTGAGGAAACAGGTGGATTTGATGAAAACCTGCCTGCCTGTGAAGACTATGATTTATGGCTGAGAATCGGCAGCAGGCACCCGGTATATTTGATCGATATTCCCTTGACTATAAAACGCGGCGGTCATGAAGACCAGCTTTCCCGGCAGCATTCCCTGGATAAATACCGGATTGAGTCACTGAATAAGATAATTTCAAGTGACCTGCTTTCAGCCGGGCAGAAGGTAGCCGCTATTCAAATGCTGATCAGTAAATGCAGTATTTATGCTACGGGATGCCTGAAACGCGGCCGTAATGATGAAGCTGAATCATATCAGGAACTTGCTAGTAAATATAAAGCAGATCTAACAGAAAAGAGATGAACGTCGAACATCGAACGCCCAACGTCCAACGTCGAATACTCGTCCGCCATAGCCTTGGCGAAGGTGGATGGAAGGCGCCCCGCTTGATCTAATTTTATAAACTAGAAGGGGTTTTGAAACCACTTCTAAGAATTAACAGGGCAGACTGATATGTAATCATATATTTTGGGTTGCATTGTAAAAATAAGTCTGATAAACGAAAACTATAACCATAACCAAAATCAATCTATCATTAAAACATGTCAAAAAAAATAACCTGGTTACATCATTTGTGCTGGTTACTGCTCTTGTAAAACAACGGTCTCGATCTCCATTTTTATAGTATTTAGTATTGTTCAAAAGCGTGTCTCATTTGAAAAAAATAAATCAAGAATCAAATAAATGATGGTCTCGTAAAAAGTCTGAATGAGACGGGTTCGTAAAAAGTTCAAATTCAAGGCGTGCAAATTTCGTAATCATGAAGCGTACTTATAGTACGTTGAATGATTGCGAAATGCAGCACAACGCAGAAGTTGAACTTTTTACGAAATCGTCTAATAAATGACGGTCATGCCGTCCGATATCATCCATAATTTTTAACCATAAGGAGGAAAAGATGAAAAAGGGATTTGTTTTTGGATTAAGTGTAATTATTGGTCTTTGTCTAATCATGAGTTGCGGACAGTCCGGAGATCAAGCCGGTGGAAAAGGTAAAACCACTTTCATTACGATTGGTACCGGCGGGATCACCGGTGTATATTATCCGACCGGCGGGGCTATCGCGAGGATTGTCAACAAGAAAAAGGACCAGTATGGTATCCGCTGCACCGTTGAATCGACCGGCGGGTCCGTGTTTAATGTTAACGCGATTATGGCCGGGGACCTCCAGTTTGGTGTTGTTCAGTCAGACAGGCAGTATCAGGCCATCAATGGTATGGCTGAATGGAAAGACAAGGGGAAACAGGAAGATCTTCGAGCTGTATTCAGTATTCACCCGGAATCGATCACACTTGTGGTGGCTGTTGATGCCGGCATTAACAGTATTCAGGATTTAAGAGGAAAAAGGGTCAATATCGGTAATCCCGGATCCGGCCAGCGCCAGAATTCCATTGACGCTCTTGAAGCCGTGGGAATTAATTATAAAACAGATATCACTGCTGAAAGTGTCAAGGCGTCTGAAGCCCCGAGCCTGCTCCAGGACGGCAGAATGGACGCGTTCTTTTACACTGTCGGACACCCGAGCGGGGCCATTAAGGAAGCAACTGCAGGGGCAAGAAAGGTCCGATTTGCATCCATTACAGGGATCGATGCGCTGTTAGCCAAATATCCGTACTACGCAAAAGCTTTTGTTCCTGTTAATCTTTATCCGGGTGCAGAAAACACATCAAATGTTGACACTTTTGGTGTGAAGGCCACATTTGTTACATCCGCGAATGTACCGGAAGACGTAGTATACGCGGTAACAAAAGAGGTATTTGATAATTTTGATGATTTTAAAAAGCTGCACCCTGCCTATGCGGTTTTAACCAAAAAGGGTATGCTGGAAGGGCTGTCCGCACCAATACATCCAGGTGCCATGAAGTATTATAAAGAGGCCGGACTTAAATAAAATAGAAGATCGCCTCAGAGTACACATCCGGCTGCACAAGGCAGCCGTGACACGTCCGACTGGAACAGGGCAGCCGTGATAAGGAGAGCATAGAAAACGCATAGAAATCGATATGGGGCAGGCCAACGTGCCTGCCCTTGAGGAGGCTATCGCCGCATTTATTGCGTGTTCTCTAAATTCATAAGGGTTAGGGGAGAGCTATGAGCGAAGTTGAAACAGGAAAAAAGGATGAAGGGCTTGAGCTGGCAAGGCAAATGGCTGAAGAAGAGGAAGGGGTTGGCAGGAAACCCAGAGGACCCGCAAGATATGTTATCCCCTCAATCGCGGTGGTCTGGAGCCTTTTTCAATTGTCGATCGCCAGCTGGCTTATTCTTGATTCCACTTTTATCCGGGCCATCCACTTGGGCTTCGCTCTTTTACTTGTTTTCTTAAATTATCCTTTGTTTAAGAAAACAAGATTCGGGTTAAAATTTCTGTCTGCCAAGAATAAAATTCCCATACTCGATTATATTATCGGGATTATTGCCGCTTTATCGGCCCTGTATATTGCCATTGATTACGCGGGGATGTCTTCCCGGTACGGTGCTCCAATACTTCGGGATATCCTGTTCGGCGGTATCCTGGTTATATTTTTACTGGAAGCGGCCCGGCGGGTGATCGGTCCCGCGCTTCCGGTCATTGCCACAATGTTCATCCTATATTCATTTTTAGGCCCTTATATGCCGGATCTTATCGCGTTTAGGGGAACTTCACTGAATCGTTTCATGGGCCAGATGACCATGTCCACAGAGGGAATATACGGTATTCCGCTGGATGTCTCAGCGACGATTGTTTTTCTCTTTGTCCTGTTCGGTGCCATGCTGGACCGGGCGGGCGCGGGGAAATATTTTATCCAACTGGCATTAAGTCTTCTGGGCGGATTTAAGGGCGGTCCGGCCAAGGCCGCTGTTATGGGAAGCGGATTTACCGGGCTTGTTTCAGGATCGAGTATCGCTAATATTGTTACCACGGGTACATTCACCATTCCTTTAATGAAGAAGGTAGGATATCCGGCCAAAAAGGCGGCCGCAATTGAAGTGGCCGCCAGTACTGACGGACAGCTGGCACCGCCCATTATGGGTGCAGCGGCCTTTATTATCGCCGAATATGTTAATGTCCCGTATATCGATGTGATAAAAGCGGCAGCAATCCCGGCATTTGCATCCTACGCGGCTCTTTTTTATATTACACATATCGAAGCCTCCAAGCTGGGGCTGCAGGGTATCCCCAGGAGTGAACTGCCGTCATTCTGGGAAACATTATTCAAAGGTCTCCATTATCTTCTACCGATACTGTTTTTACTTTACGAATTGATCATCGTTCGTCATTCACCTGAACTGGCAGCTTTCAACGCGATCTGGGTTATGGCAATTGTCATGCTTTTCCAACGTCCGGTTAAGGCATATTTGAAAAAACAGGCCATCGGCGAGGCGTTTAAGCAGGGTATAGTGGACATTTTTTCAGCCCTGGCTTCAGGCGCCAGGAATATGGTAGCAGTAGCCCTGGCCACTGCCGCGGCCGGAATTATTGTCGGTGTTGTAGCTCTTGGACTGGGGCAGCTGATTACCCAGATCATCGATACACTGTCCGGCGGAAATATTTTTCTGATGCTTGTGATTACCGCGATCGCCAGTCTTGTGATCGGAATGGGACTTCCAACCACGGCCACATATATTGTCATGGCGTCTCTTACGGCACCGGCAATTGTTACAATCGGCGGGATGCAGGGGTTTATCGTTCCTTTAATGTCAGCCCACCTGTTCTGTTTTTATTTTGGAATCCTTGCCGATGACACTCCGCCTGTGGGGCTTGCAGCATATGCCGCGGCCGCAATTGCCAAGTCACCCCCGATTGCCACGGGAATTCAGGGGTTTATGTATGATATACGTACGGCAATCCTGCCGTTTATGTTTATATTCAATTCTGATCTGATACTTCATAATATCAGCAGCTGGACTCAAGGGTTACTGATTTTCGCGATGGCATGTTTTGGGAATTTTGCGTTTGCTTCGGCTACACAGGGCTTTTTTATCGTGCGAAATAAGATATGGGAAGTTCCGCTCTTTTTAAGTGTAACACTCATACTAATGCGGCCGGACCTGATTGCTTCGTGGATCGGGATGGCTCATGAACAACGATATTGGACCTACCTGATCGGTCTTGGACTATACGGAATGATTTATCTGGTCCAGTGGCTGCGCAAACCTAAAAAAGCAAGTGAATAGAGCGTGGAGTGATAAAAACACAATACTATATAGAGCGTAAAGGATAAATGGGGTCCTTCGGGCGGAAAGTAAAAAGAGGAAAACAGGTATGAATGATATTAAAAAAATCATGGTCGCGCTTGGCTATTCAGAATACGCAGAAGGTATATTTAATTATTCAATTAAAGTGGCCAAAGGATTTGATGCCGATCTCCTGGTCGTAAATATCATAAATACAAGGGATGTTTCGGCAGTCGAGACTATTACTTCCATGGGGTATGAAGTGGATGGTGAACAGTATGTTAAAGGTATTCGGGAAGAACATGAAGATCGATTGAAAAAAATGATCAAGGCGGGCGCGTATCCGGAAGAAAAAATCAAATCATTGATTAAGGTCGGGCATCCGGTTGACGAACTCCTGAAAATTATTGTTAAGGAAAGCATAGATATGGTTGTCATGGGTATCAAAGGACGTACTGATCTTGAGCAGATTTTTGTGGGTTCGGTGGCTGAAAAACTGTTTCACCGCTCACCGGTTCCGATTGTTTCATACCGGAATAAAAAGATAGCTGAACGTTTAAGAAAGCGAATCCAAATTAAATAGGGTGGATTTTAATTTCTTCTGCCACGGTATTTTCATAAATGGGCAAATACTGAACATGATGTTCTTTATGCAATAAGGAGGAAAAAATGATCAGAATCTTATCAGTAATTTTTACAGTTTTTCTGTTCATTCATTGCAATCCAATCCTTGCAGGGGAACGATTTACAGATAATGGCGACGGAACTGTAACAGACCATAAGCTTGGATTGATGTGGGCCAAAACAGATAATCTTGGAGACATTGACTGGAGGCAGGCTGAAAAATGGGTAAAATATACCTTTCCTGATACTCTCGTAAAAAAGTATGATAACTGGCGTCTGCCTACACTGGAGGAATTACAGAGCCTTGCCGTAATGGACAAGTCATACAGGGGATATGAAACCGATTGCGGTCTTACCGTAAAAATAATATCAGTGATTAGGTTAAGCTGTGCCTGGGTCTGGACTTCAGAAAAAGATCCGACCGCACCCTCGGCCCGGGTTTTTAATTTTAATAATGTATATCACTACACCGTAAGAATGGCCCACAAGCGGGCATACAGGGCATTGCCTGTTCGTACAATTAAATAGGAAAAGGCGGTAAAATGCCGCCTTTCAAGTTTTAATTTGAACACTATTTTAAACCAGTATCTATTTAGTCATAAAGCCGCTTCCAATCACAAGATCCTATACTCCGAAAATTAAGTAAGCAAGTACTATTCCTAAGATCAGCCAGAATGGAACAGAGATCAGCAGAGCCAGTGTAAGGCCTCTGAACAGGCTGATTTTTTTAAGAAGGCTATGACGTTCCAGAGCGCGGTTAATAATTATTTCAAGCGGCTTCAACTGCAGGGGTTTCGGGATAAAATCATAGGCTCCTTTTTTAATTGCCTCAACCGCTAATTCGATTGTACCATAGCCTGAAATTAATACGACAACGATATTTCTGTCGAAAGCCTTTACTTTTTCTAATAGTTTTATACCATCTATATCGGGCATTACAAGATCAACAATGAGAAGATTATAATATTTTTGTTGGAAGAAATTAAACGCATCATGGCCATTGTATGCAACATCAACCTGGTGTCCCAGCCTGCGGCAATATTCTCCCAGCATATCAGCGATGGGCTTATCGTCATCAATGACCAGGATTTTGGCTCCATGATTAATCTGATTTGTCAATTTTTGCCTTTATCTCTACCTACCCGTTCCGGTCAGTACGGCCCGGGCTGTACTAATCAATATTTTTAAATCAAGTACCAGTGACCAGTTATCAATGTACTGCAGATCCATCCTCATCCAGTCTTCAAAAAGAATATCATTTCGCCTGGGTGCGACCTGCCAGAGGCAAGTCAGACCGGGTTTCATGGATAATCGTCTTCTTTGCCACATGTCATATTTTTTTACTTCACCCGGTATAGGCGGGCGGGGGCCAACAAGACTCATTTCGCCCTTGAGCACGTTAAACAACTGCGGAAGTTCATCCAAACCTGTTTTTCTTAAGAATGTACCTACAAACGGAATAATCCTTGGATCATTTTTGATTTTAAAAGCCGGGCCGTCTGTTTCATTTCTATCTTCGAGCGTTTTTTGTGCGAATTCCGAGCCCACTGCCATGCTTCTGAATTTATAAACCTTGAACCGTCGGCCATTTAGACAGCACCGTTCCTGGGTATAAAAAACAGGCCCCCTGGAAAAAAGTTTAATACCAATGGCGATCGCTGCAAAAACCGGTAGGAACAGGATTATCCATAACCCCGCCAGCATATAATCAGTAAGTCCTTTAATGAAAAGTTCACCACGATTCGGTGGTGTTGTGGACAAAGCCATGGTCGGAATATTCATGAAATTTTCAAAAGTTATTGTCGCTTTACCAGGGCGGTACATTAGGTGATAGAGCTGCCAGTCAGGGATGATTCGGACCGGTACACCCATATCTTCCGCTAAGGCAATATACTTATCCGCGTTTTCAATTATTTTAAGGGGCATGGCAAAGATCAGTTCATCCACGACATTTTCTGAAAGAACTTTTTCCAGATTCTTGATAGAATCAATGATCCTGATTCCGTATTTCACTTCCTTTTGAATATCATCTTTGTTGGTATCTATGCAGCCGATTACTCTGAATCCTGCGCCAAGCTCTTCACCAATGGCATCGATTACATCTATGGCTCTTTGTTTGCGTCCGATAATTAAGACATTTCGAAAATTGAATCCCTTTTTTCGGATATTGATAAGAAGTTTGTATACGATACCCTTACTTGCGACAAGCAGACCTGTATTCAAAATGAAAAACATACATAACCAAATTCGGCTGATATTTGCGACCTTTAAGAAATACATAAGCAGAATGAGTATGGTCCCCCCCGTAGAAACAGCCCTTATTGTATCCCAGAATATTCGGGGAAACGTTTTTTTTCGGTAGGATGAATACAATCTAAAGAGATGAAAAATCAGGTACCAAATGATAATGATCAAAAGGAATAAAATATAATAGTTTGTATCCATTTCCATTCCTCGATAAGGTTCAGGCATAAGATATTTTTTAATACAGTATGCTCCAAAAAAGGCGGCAATGGTTAAACAGATATCAAGGAATCGATGGGATCGAATAAAAAATTTATTATGTTCTCTTAACATGGCTATTCATTCGCTGGTTTAAAAGGATTATTGAGTTCGATAAATACAGTTATTTCTATAAGTATTTTCAAAACCATCAATCGGGCGTAACTTCAAGACAGGATTAAGTGCTTTACTCACAGGAATATATTACATATTTCGAGGGATGGTTTTGAAACCTTTTCTAATCATTTACTGTTATGTAAAGACTCTCTTTTCATTTTTAAGTATTCTTTCATTACGATCAATATAAACTTAAAATTTGTTAGGGCATATCTCTTCCACAAGCGTCGCGGCTCCTGGCAAAGGCGATAAAACCACTCCAAACCGGAGTTTTGCATCCATAATGGAGCCCTCTTTGTTCGACCTGCAATGACATCAAAAGTACCGCCAACTCCCATACAAAAGGCAACTTTCATGACAGGCATCCATTTTTTTAAAAATTCTTCTTTCATTGGTGAAGAGAAGGCTACAAAAAGTATATCCGGGCGGCTGTCTGATATCATGTTTGCAATATCCTCTTCTTGTCTTTCGGCAAAATACCCATTTCTATATCCCGCTATTTCCAACTCAGGAAATAATTTATTATATTTTTCAACAACTTTTTTTACTACTGCTTCCCGTGCCCCAAAAAAAAATGGGCGGTATCCTTTGTTTGCGCAAAGTTTAATGAGTTTTTGAAAAAGGTCTATTCCGGCTATACGTTCTGGAAGCGGTTTTCCCAAAATCCTTGAAGCCCATACAACGGGCATGCCATCTGCGTTAATAATATCGCATTTAGTAATTATGCTGTGCAGTTTAATGTTTTTCCTCATTTCAATAAATTTGGATACATTAACCGCTACATGCTGGCATGTTTTTTTCCTTATTAGATGGCTTTCAATTTGATTTACCGTTTGAGTGATATCCAGACAATCAATTGGACAGCCTATAAAGTCTATTCTTGACATGTTCCTTTTCCGAAGTATATATCAATATAATCAGTTTGATAAAATTTAGATTAAAGTGATTTCAAATACTTCAATCGGATTCAAATCCAAGGTGAAGTGATTCGCCTCCGGCGGATTAATCACAGGAATATTAATACATTTTTCGAAAATTCAATTTTTCGTTCTATCTATGAATTTAGCCTGAGGAGATGTTTTGAAACCAATAGCATTCATTTTATAGTTATGTTTTACACATAATGCAAGAGAAATTAAAGCGAAAAGCTGCCTTGAATAATCCCGCCTACCCGAGAGATGCTCATTCCACACATTCATAACACCGTCAAGATTAATATGGGTTAGATAAGGTGAGTTTTTATTTAGAAGAATTGCTTCAACTCTATCTCTCCATTCGTTTTTTATCCACTGGCCAAATGGTACTTTAAAACCTTTTTTAGGCCGATTAACAATTTTTGATGTTAAATATTTTTTGGCGGCTAATCGGTGAACGATTTTAGTTCTAAACAGTTTGATTTTATATGATAACGGTAAAGATTCAACAAAATGAATGACTTCAAGATCAAGCATCGGTACACGCGCTTCGAGGGAAACCGCCATTGAAATCTTGTCTCCATATAGGAGTAAATCATCAGCCAGGTTCATATGTGTGTCAATACGCATCATCTGTTCAATTGCGCTTAATTTTGTACCCTTAAGCCATTCAAGCCAGCGTTCAATATCGCCGGCCGAGTTTCCGTTTCCGGGGTTACCAGTAAGAATATTCCGCTGTGATGCGGTGAATAGAGCATATGCCTCTTCAAATCGTTGCGTTTTTGAAGTAAAACTTAAAGATCTTAGCGCTCGTTCAATAAATTCAGGAATATAGGGAGTATTTTTAAATATTTGATGAAGATTTTTATAAATCAGCGGAAATGGTAAGTATCTTCTCAACATCTCAGCCTGATACCTGCGATATCCGCCCCAGGGTTCATCATTACCCTGACCCGTTAATACAACTGTGACTTCCTCCCGTGCTTTTTTTACAAGATACCACATCGGAAGGATCGAGGTTGTCCCCAGCGGTTCTTCAACAGACTGAACTGCTTCAGGCAGTGCTGCCCATAAGTTATCTGGTGTCACTTGAACAGATATGTGTTTTAAACCCAAAAGCGCTGCTGTAGATGCGGCATCATTGATTTCACAATCATCGTATGAATTCCCAAACCCCACAGTAAAGCAGGGTGTGTTATCACTTGTCTCGGCGACAATTGAAGCGATTAGAGCGGAATCTATACCACCGGATAACAAAATCCCAACCGGGACATCTGATAGAAGCTGCCTGGTAACTGCTCCGCGTATTTTTTCCAAATATATTGCCGCTGCCTCATTTAGCGTTCCGGGGAAACGGTCAGAGACCGGTTTGATGTATGTGTTTATGCTGTATTTATCTTTCTTTAAATCGTAACAAAGTATGCTCCCGGGTGGAAGACGCCTAATCCCTTTAAATATAGTCTTTGGTGAAGGTATATATCGGAGAGTTAAATATTTTTGTAGACCAGTAGTACTGATGTCCTGTGTTTTTGGATACATCGCCCGGATACCACGGATTTCCGAAGAAAAAGAGAATGATTTATTTCTGTGCGTAAAATAGGCAGGTTTGATTCCAAACGGATCACGAACCAAATATAGTTTTTTTTCTATAGTGTCGAGTGCGGCAAACGCGAACATCCCATTTAGCTTTGGGATGGTTTTATGAATCCCATACTTTGATAAGCACTCTACAAGTGTTTCAGTATCTGAGCGGCCCTTATAAGCAATATTAATCTCCTTGCGGATTTCAATATGGTTATATATTTCACCATTATAACTCACATGCCATCTGCCGCACCGGCTTTTCATTGGCTGGTTGCCCGTTGGGGAAAGATCTATTATGGAAAGCCTTGTGTGTCCAAGAATAATAGATTTTCCTGCAATGGATAATGACACCATGGCCTGATGATCAGGCCCTCTGTGCCTCAATACATCAGTATTAATATTTTGAGGATAGCCTGTGGTATTTATTGAACCGACAATTCCGCACATTGATATTTACTTTTTTTGAAATGAATAGAAAATAACTGATTGGTTAATTATTTTTGGTACTGCTCATTTTACCGGTCAGATCAGAAGGAATATTATCGGAGATGTTGCTTGTAACGAATGTATCTAATAAACACCGCAATCGATTACAGCTTTGACAGAACCGGATCATTGTTTTGAATAGAAAAGGTATTTTTGGAGTCCTAGCGCGAAAGCGGTATTCGCGTGCCGCAAGAAGGGGAGTGTTTCTAAAAAGGAAATTTTAAATACCCGGTATCGAAACCATCCCGGATTGGTTTGAAATAAATCAATCCCCCTGTCCACGACTCGATCAAGCAGATGATTGTCCCATCCGGTCTCACTCAAAAGTCCGATACATTCTGCGAAATCATAGCTATCATAACGGTGTATTTGGAATCGATGTTCAATTGAAAAAGGTTTCGGCAAACGGAAATTGTCGAACAGTTTATGGAGGTAGTACTGTTTACCGGATTCGATGGCATTTTTTGTACCTTTTACAGATTGTAATTTAGAGCATTTAATTAGATTTTTCAGGACGAAGGCTGTATGATAATGATCGATAAATCGGTCTTTCTCATGTTCGCCATAGAGCCATGAACCATCAGTATGCTGCATTCCAAGCACGTATGAAATCGATTCCTCATATTTTTTTTTGTAGGGATCGCCATATCTTGATGAACCAACGGCAAGAATATAGGCCCTGTATGCGTTGGCATTTATAACCAGCCGCTTATCTTTTGTGGAATATGCGGCAGCTGTGCCAATATTCCTTTTTGTTTCTTTAATCCCGAATGCGGCCCAATCACATATATTTCGAATCCAGTAGTCTGAATCCATATCAAAATTCAGTTTTTCTAATTGCAGCAGAAAATCGAGTATATATGGCGTTTGGGTGGTGCAGGCGGAATACCCTGGTATCAAGCCATTGTTGGTTTGCCAGTCAAAGGGCAGACCCCATCCAAGACCGGTGGTATTTTTATCTTTCAGGGAATCGATGAGCAATAATATCTTATTGACTTCATTTTTGGCATCAGTATCTAAAATGTTATTTTTTTGAAGAAGTAATTTAATCCCAATATGTGCGAGGCAAATTGGAAAAAAGACGGAAAAACCGATTCGCTTCTGTAAAGCAGTGTGGAACATAATAATTAATAACGGAATGATACATAAACCACCGATAAGTTTATTTTTGTAAAATATTTTTTTGGATAGAATGCCATAAGTATTTGACCATATATCATATGGGTCATTTGACATGTAATTGTTTTGATCTATCCAACGGTCATACCGGTTAATTGATTTGATTACTTTAGATTTTATATTCATCGGTTAAGAAAAGATGTTAAAAAAGCTCATGCTTTTCCGCGGAATTAATGCGGAAGTATTGTTTGGTAAGTTTTGATCAGTTTTTTCGCCACAGTAGCGGCCATAAAATTATCTTTCGCGTATGTATAGTTAAACCTTCTAATATTAGCAAACAGATTTTTATCGCAGATAAGTTTTTCAATGAGATCCGCAATTTTATCAGGGCTTTTGCTTTCAAATAGAAATCCCATTTTACCGTTCTGGAAAAAATCTTTTATTCCGCCAACCGGCCGGGTTACGATGGGCATACCGAATGCCATGGCTTCGAGAACAGAATTCGGCATACCTTCATCATATGTTGGGAAACAATAAATATCATGTTCTTTAAAAGACTTTATTTTTTCATCTCCTGACACATATCCTAAAAAGGTCAATCTGGATTCAGGAATATTTTTCTTTTTAACATATTTTTTAACCTTCTTCAGGTCCGGGCCATCGCCCGCGATACTTAAATGCATATTATACTTTTTGTTTATCAGCAGTTTAAAGGCATCGATTGTTTCAAATATACCCTTTGTTTTTTCAATCCTGGATAAAAACAGAATTTTTATTTCGTCCTTTTTTTGGGGAATTTTTAGAACATCTTGTATTGAAAAATCTTTGGTTAGGTTATAATCAACCGTCGTTGTTCCGGGGAAAATATCAGATTTTACACCCCATTGCCGTAATTTTTTTTTAAAATCTGATGCAAGCACCATAAAGTTGTCCGCTTTTAAGTAAGTGCGGTCAAAAAACCATTTCAGTTTTTTTTCAATAACTGATTCAAAAGATATTTGCCATCCGCGGAAAAACACTAGTACAGGTAAATTTCTGCTTTTTGCCTGCCGGATCAGTAATCCGTCTCTGATAAAACTTTTAAAATTCAAAGACGGATTTACATGAACCAGATCCGGTTTCTCCCGGTTTAAAAAAGTAATAAATCTCAATTGATCGGTGAAAGGATGAAATAGTGAGATCTTGTTGAATTCAGAGCCGACATAAAAACAGGCAGCGTCTAAATTCCTTTCCTGTTCAATGTAGGGGAGAACTGACCGGTAATATGATATTACACCGCCGAACTGGCTGATTCTTGGCATTATTATAGCAATTTTCATTATACTTTTCACAGGAATGGCGGTCTCAAGGCATGCATTCTTTTAAAAAATTATTGATAATCATATTTAGTTAAACTGTATGTGCGATGTGATTATTACTTTCAATGTAAAATTGTTTGTTAAATAATAATGCCATATAGATACATAAATAATTAATTACAATGATATGTCTGAACGGCATTGTCGCAAGGCCCAATAATAAAAATGATGTAAAAATGGATAAAACAATTAATGGATAGTTCTCATTACCCGGGATTTTATTCAATATGGTTTTTAAAAGAAAGTAAATCCATAACAGCAGGATACCAAAAGATAAAGGACCGGTTTCGATAAACGCGGAAAAATATTCATTATGCATATAAAAAGCTCTCGTCCGTTGTGTAAAACCGATGCCCATCCCAATAAAAATTTCAATGGCGTCTGCTTTCTGATAAACTCTAAACATGTTTTTCCAAATACCGATTCTGCCGCTTAAGAGCTTATCGTGTTCAGAGTTTGATAGATCGAAAGTTCTGCCGGGATCATTAATTATTATTTCGATGGGCTTAAGACGTGAAGTGATCGAACTGCCGATATATTGCCAGGCAACGATAAATATACTTAAAAACAATACTAAATAAGTGATCTTTTTTTTTGCGGTGAGTAAAATAAAAAATAACCAGAATAAAAAAGTGGCGAGCCAGTTTGTTCGATAACCGGACAAATAAATTCCGAAATGGCACAAGATGATATGAAATATTAAAAGCAGTTTCACACTTTTCTTATTAACAGACGTAAGAAGGAATAAAGCGGCTGGAATTGAAAATAAAAGATAATCCGCGATATTATTTGCGTGGTGATATGTTCCGGTATACCTCATATGACCCTGGTGAATTAGACCCGTTCCTGAAATGTAAGTGGCGAGCTGGTTTAACAATGGATAAATCGATAAAATTACAATGGCGGTTAATATTGAATTGATATTTATACTTTTTAAATAGTGTTTGAAAAAGATGTATGCAAAGAAAAAATAAAGCCATATAGAACCGATATCGATTAAACCGGTAATGTTACCATGATATATGCTTGTGAGGATCATGGGAACAAAAAGAAACAGCATACTTTTTGATATACTATCCAGCTTAAAAGCATGATGAATAAGCAGATACAGTAACATAAATACCATAATGCACAGAGTAAAATACTCCATAAAACTAAGTCCGAAAGCGGATTTTGGATATGTGACTGAAGGTATGCTGTCTAGAAATATTCGGGCAAACAAGATAAGAATAAATAGGAGAACCTTATTCATATAAAACATGTAGAGAAAGAACAGGAAACCGAAAAAAAATAGAGGTGTAAAATAATCACCGTTAATAATTGAAATCGTCTGAAGCAAAGAGTAAACAACGATAAAACCATAAACTACTGTCTTTTTATTAATAGAGTTAATATGTATGTTAAGGAGCGAGGTCTTCAAAATTATCCGCTATTTTCCTTTTTCAAACGCTGCTAATTGCTGATTTATAGTTTATTGATCAGTTCTAAAAGAGAAGCTGCCTTAAACTTTAAAGCAGCTTCTTTTTGATAATATAGCTCAAAACATGGAATTTAGTTAAATATATTCAATGATACAATTTCATCCCGTTCAACCTGGTATTTGTAGATCCGGGTCCAGGTATTGGAAGTAAAGTCGTATTCATAAATTCCATACACGGTTCCAAAATCGACCGCCAGCTTATCCGAGAATCCGGCCATCTTTTCAATGGCCACGCCTTTATAAATCCGCGTCCAGGTGTCAGTAGTATGTTCGTAAGCATACAGTCCATGGGTTGTGCCGAAATCGACAGCCAGTTTACCATCGAACTCCGTAAGTTTTTCTATGGGGACACCTTTGTAAACCCGGGTCCAGGTGTCCGTATTAAAATCGTATAGATACAGCCCAATAGCGGTTCCAAAGTCGACCGCCAGCATGTTGCCAAATGGAACCACTTTTTCAGGGTCCGTACCTTTATAAAAACGGTACCAGTGAGAAAAAAACCAATCTTCATCACGTCCATACACCCATAGCCCCAGGTTCTTAAAATCGACCACAAGTCTTCCCACAACATCGACTACTTCGTCTCTTGGGCTGCTGTAGCTATAGATTCGCTCCCAGGTATTCACGCTATAATCGTATTCATATATGCCGTAAGTGTTCCCAAAATCGACCACAAGATTCTTATTCAAACGGCTCATTTTTTCGATAGTCACACCTTTATATATTCTTGACCAGCTTCCGGATTCATATGCGTAAAGCCCCTGGGCGGTTCCCAAATCCATGGCAAAATGTGTATTGAAAGCGCAGAGTTTTTCAGGATCGATTCCTATGTAAATCCTGGTCCAGCTTCCTGAGTCGTAAGTCCAAACACCGTTTGTTTTGAAGTCAACTGAAAGTGCATCATTCAATAAGGTCTGATATCTTTCCCAGTCATCCCCTAGCTTTTGATTCAGGAATATTCGGATGGTATCATTATCGGTGTATAGGTGGTTAAAGCGGAAATCTACAGGACCTGGCCTCGTGAGATTTGTAATCTCCAATGGTACAGGTCCGGTAAGCTGGTTACCAAAAGCTACTAATTCATATAGCTGGTTCAAATTCCCGATTTCAGGGGGTATCGTGCCGGATAACTGATTATTTGCTAACCACAGAATTTCAAGATTGGAAAAATTCCCTATTTCAGCAGGGATGCTTCCGGTTAACATATTGTTTTCGAGTGATAATAGTACAAGATTGGTCATGTTCCCTATCTCTGGGGGGATATTACCAGTCAATTTGTTGTCACTGAGGATTAACATAGTAAGGTTAGTTAAGTTTTCAATTTCAGGGGGAATATTCCCTGAAAGCTGATTTGAGTAAGAGATTATTTCCGCAACAGTGTTTTCCAGATTATTGACTACGATACCTTTCCAATCGTCTTCCGTTCCGGGTTCTGAAAAACCGTCTCCAGCTAAGGGAGGGGTCTTCCAGCCACTGTTATCGGCCCATCCATCTCCGTTTGTGCTGTTATATAGTGCAATTAATGCGGCTCTTTCTGTTGGGGAGATCGCAGCATTTGCGTTGAATGCAATTCCGATTAAAAGTATCACAAGAGCAATTATACTGATTTTTAACAGATTCGTTTTAGTTTTCTTTTTTTGAAATGAAGATACTGTCATGTAATCTTCTCCTCTATTTCTCACTTTTTTACTCAACCTATTTGGAGGTTGTGCTTAATTAAATATATTCAATGATACAATTTCATCCCGTTCAACCTGGTATTTGTAAATCCTGGTCCATGTATTTGCAGTAAAGTCGTATTCATAAATTCCATATATGGTTCCAAAATCGACCGCCAGTTTATCCGAGAATCCGGTCATCTTTTCAATGGCAACGCCCTTATAAATCCGTGTCCAGGTATCGGCAGTCTGTTCGTAGGCATAAAGCCCGTAAGCAGTTCCGAAATCGACTGCAAGTTTACCATCAAATTCCGTAAGTTTCTCTATGGGGACACCTTTGTAAATCCGGGTCCAGGTATCCGCATTAAAATCGTAAAGATACAGGCCGTAGGCTGTTCCAAAGTCGACCGCCAGCATGTCGCCAAATGGAACCACTTTTTCAACATCAACACCTTTGTAAAAACGGCTCCATGAACCGTCCTGATACTCGTATACTCCAAGGTCCTTAAAATCGACCACAAGCCTTCCTCCGGCACTGATCACTTCGTCTCTGGGGCTGGAGTACTTGTAGATACGCTCCCAGGTATCCAGATTATAGTCGTATTCATAGATACCGTAGACGGTTCCGAAATCGACGGCAAGGTTATCATTCAAGCCGGTCATTTT
>JAUVGT010000315.1 GCA_030593645.1 Deltaproteobacteria bacterium | reverse complement strand
GAGCCATTTATCTCTGACCTGGCCCAAAGGACCAGGTTTTATTTGATAAAATAAAAATCACCAAACGCACTCCGTATGTCATACCGGCGGAGGCCGATATCCAGTCCGATCAAACAACAATCTGGATACCGGATCGGAGTCCGTTATGACGTGGTCCTTGGTGTCATTTCGGGCTTGATCCAGAATCCACTGTTCCAGTTGTTATTTTTTTTAACCTATTTTCACCACACAATTATATTGCAAAAATATATAATTCAATTATGATAACATGATACCTCTTGCTGGTTAAATGATCATACCGCAAGCACGATTTGAACATCCATCATAAAATTCAATTTCAAAAGGGGGCCGGTTAATATGAAACAATATAAAGCACTCACCTATATCTGTCTCGTTTTATTCATGATCTTCATGTCCTGTTCAAAAGAAGATGAGTCAGCAGTAGAAAGCCAGCAGCAGAAAACTCTTGATATGAAATTCCCGACAGCGGAATCACTGGTCTCTGCCTATACATCCGGAATAATTTCCAGGGAAAGTAAGATCAAGATTCGATTTATAGAGAATATTGTCGATCAGGATTCACTGGGTGTGCCTCTTGACAAATCCCCATTTGAATTTCGACCGAATATTAGCGGCAAAGCCATCTGGATGGACCCCAATACCCTTGAGTTTCAGCCGGGAAAAAAATTACCCGGAGGTCAAAAATACGAAGCAAAGATCAAACTGGCTGAGTTAATGGAAGTAAGCAAGAATTCAAAGCCGTTTGAATTTGAATTCACGACAATGAAGCAGTCCTTTGAAATCACTATTGACGGACTCAGCGCAATGGATCAAAAAGATCCTAAAAAACAACAGCTTAGCGGAAAGGTTGTAACCGTTGATTCAGAAAACGGCCAGGAAACGGAAAAAGTGCTCACAGCCTTCCAGGGAAACAATGAACTTCCATTCAAATGGACCCATTCAGCGGATCGGAACACACATACCTTTTTGATCACAGATATATTAAGAGGGGATCATGCGTCATCCGTTGTGCTGAAATGGAACGGAAATCCCATCAATGTAGATAAAAAAGGGGAGAAAACGATCCCTGTTCCCCCGCTCCAAAAGTTTGAAGTATCCGGGGCAAGGGCTGTTTTCGAAAATGAACAATATATCGAAGTTCGTTTTACCGATCCCCTTCTTAAGAAACAAAACCTAAACGGCCTGATCACAGTTGACAATAAAACCAATTTGAAATTTACAATCCAGCAAAACATGATCCTGATCTACAGCTCCGGGAGATGGACCGGAGAGGCAAACGTCACAATCAATGCGGGAATTCGTAACGTAAATCGACAAAAACTTAAAAACATTTCAGATTTGATCGTGATTTTTGAAAATATCAAACCACAGGTACGGTTTGCCGGAAAAGGGGTTATTGTGCCGACGACCCAGGGACTTTCGATCCCCATCGAAGCGATCAATCTTCGGGCAATTACGGTGGAAGCCATACAGGTTTTTGATAAAAACATACCTCAGTTTCTTCAGGTCAACCGTCTTGAGGGAACACAACAAATGTCACGTGTGGGCCGATCAGTGTGGAAGAAAACCATTTTTCTTGGAACCACATCCTCCAAACGAAATCAGTGGAATGATTATGGACTGGATATGACACCCCTGCTGGATAAAAATCCTGGAGGATTGTTCAGGCTGGTTCTGTCCTTTAAGCGAAGGCATATTATTTATAGCTGCCCGGAATCCGAAGGCGGCACAGAATCCGCCCAGGAAGAAATGACGCTCACAAACATCGATGAACAAGAGGAAGCCAGTAACTGGAATTCATATGAACCGGATAATAACTGGGATGAATATTATGATAACCGGGATAACCCATGTCATCCCGCGTATTATAGAAACATTTCCAGCCATAATATCAAAGTATCAAGAAATATACTGATCTCCGATATCGGCCTGATCGCTAAAAAGGGAAACGGTAAGAGCGTGTATATTACCGCCACGGACATTCAAACAGCGACGCCGCTTTCCGGGGCTGAATTGATATTATTAGATTATCAACAACAGATCATCAGTCAGGGCAGCACAGATAAAAATGGAATGGCGGAACTTAATGCGGAACGCAAACCGTTTCTCCTTGTTGCCAGGCATAAAAACCAATCAGGCTATCTTAAACTTGATGATGGCCTGGCACTTTCAACCAGTCATTTTGATGTGTCCGGTCAGTCCGTTAAAAAAGGCCTCAAGGGTTTTATTTACGGGGAGCGCGGTGTCTGGCGTCCCGGTGATCCGATATTCCTTACATTTATCCTGATGGACACAGCAAAAACACTCCCTGAAAATCACCCGGTGAAATTTTCTCTTTTCAACCCCAGGGGACAACGGGTCAAGTCAATGGTTAAACGGAATTCCATTAATGGATTCTACTCGTTTAAAACCGAAACGTCTCCGGATGCCCCTACCGGGAACTGGACCGCTAAAATCAACGTCGGCGGTGTGATGTTTGAAAAATTATTGAAAATTGAAACCATAATGCCGAATCGTCTTAAGATTAAACTCGATTTCGGTAAAGAAACAAAAAGTTTACGCAGCGGAGAGATTCATTGTGAACTTTCATCGACCTGGCTGCATGGCGCAATAGCCAGAGACCTGAAATCGGATGTCGAACTCAAATTTTCTCCCCGTAAAACCGGTTTTACTAAATTTGAATCCTATGTATTCGATGATCCGGTCCGAAAATATGAACCTGAAAGCGACATGATCTTCGAAGATACCCTTGATGAAACCGGTAAAGCGACTGTAACAGCCGATATCCGGGCAGAAAACATTTCCCCGGGTATGCTCACAGCCAATTTCAAAACCAGGGTCTTTGAACCGGGGGGAGCCTTCAGTGTGGACCGCTTCAGTATACCTTTTCACCCATATGATAATTATGTGGGAATTCGTCTCCCAAAAGGTGATAAAGCCAGGGGAATGCTTCTTACAGACACAGATCATAAAGTCGGTATCGTTCTGGTCGACACCGATGGAAAACCTGTAAAGTCCGGGGAAGTTGAAGTGGAAATGTATAAAATCAAATGGCGCTGGTGGTGGGAAAAGGGTCAGGAATCGATCGCGGATTATCTGGGCTCAACATCTTATACCACCATTCAGGAAGGTAAGGTAAAAATAAAAGACGGTAAGGGAACATGGACATTTAATATTAAATATCCTTCATGGGGGCGTTACCTGGTTCGAGTAAAAAATCTGGAGGGTAAACATGCTACCGGTAAAATTGTTTATGTGGACTGGCCGGGTTGGGCAGGCAGAGCACAGGAAGACAATCCGGATGGTGCAGGTGTCCTGACTTTTGCCGCCCATAAAAGTGAATACAGTGTCGGAGAAAAAGTACAGCTGACCATACCATCGGGCAAAGAGGGGCGAGGCTTGATCAGCATCGAATCCGGGGGTAAAATAGTAAAAGCACAGTGGGTTAAAGGAAGTGAGGAATCGATCCGCTTTGAATTTGAAGCGGAGAAATCAATGACGCCAAACGCGTACGTTCATGTTACATTTCTCCAACCCCACCTGCAAACCCTCAATGATCTGCCCATTCGTATGTATGGCGTTATTCCCGTAAAGGTTACCGATCCTGAAACACGGCTGAAACCCGTCTTGAAAACACCCGATGTATTTACTCCGGAGGAAACCGCAGTCATCACCGTCAACGAGGCAGACGGGAAACCGATGACCTATACAGTGGCCGTTGTGGATGAAGGCCTTCTTGGTCTTACACGCTTTAAAACTCCGGATCCCTGGAATCGTTTTTATCAGAAAGAATCGCTCAGCATCAAAACATGGGACCTGTTTGACAAGGTCGCGGGCGCGTATGGGGGAACATTGGAACAGCTGCTGGCCATTGGAGGAGGTGATGAAGCAGAAGAACAGGGAGGAAAGAAAAAGTCCCAGAGGTTCCCCCCGATGGTTCGTTTCCTGGGCCCCTTTGAACTCGGGTCCGGCGCGGAAAATACCCATGAAATAGATATCCCACAGTATATCGGATCAGTTCGAACCATGATCGTCGCGGGACAGGACAGGGCTTTTGGTACAGCCGAAAAAGCGGTTTTTGTTCGGAAGCCGATTATGGTTCTTGGAACACTCCCCCGTGTTCTGGGACCTGAAGAAGAAGTCGAATTGCCCATATCCGTATTCGCTCTTGAAGAAAAGGTAAAGAAAGTCACCGTAAAAATCGATGTAACCGGTCCGATATCCGTTCTCGGTAAGGCTAAAAAAACAATCGCGTTTTCAAGTCCGGGGGACGATCTGATCAATTTCAAACTTAAAGTCGGTCCTCAACCGGGACCGGCATCGATCACTATCAAAGCATCGGGTGCCGGAGAATCAACAGGTCAGAAGATTGATATCCAGGTCCGTATGCCCGGTGGGCATGTGGTCGATGTAGTCGATTCGATCGTCGAGGAAAATAAAACCTGGAAACAGAAAATCACTTTTCCGGGTCTTGCCGGAACCAACCGGGTGCTGCTTGAGGTGTCGAAAATACCGCCGATCAATCTGGGAAAACGGCTGAACTATTTAATCAGATACCCGCACGGCTGTGTGGAACAGGTCACTTCGTCGGTATTCCCACAGCTGTATCTTGACAAGCTGCTGAAGCTTTCTCCAAAAAAGCAGGATAAAATCCAAAATAATATCAAGGCCGGTATCTCACGGCTCCAAAAATTTCAGGCATCAGACGGCGGGTTCGCTTATTGGCCCGGAGCGTCTAATGCCGATGAATGGGCAAGCAGTTACGCGGGACACTTCATGATTGAAGCCGAAAAGGCGGGATACATCGTCCCCCAGGGTCTTAAGGCAAAGTGGAAAAACTATCAGCGTCAAACATCTGTCGCCTGGGTAACCGGTCCAGCCCGATCAGAACTGATCCAGGCTTACCGTGTGTATACACTTGCCCTGGCAGGTGAAGCTGAACTTAGCGCCATGAACCGGTTAAAAGAAGAGAAAGATCTGCCACCGGCCGCACGATGGCGCCTGGCAGCAGCGTACCAGCTCGCGGGGCAGCCCGAGGCCGCCGACGACCTGATAAAAGATACTGATATTTCCATCCCGAAATACCGGGAACTCGGAAACACATACGGCTCTGATTTACGGGATAAAGCCATGATCCTTGAATCACTGAGTCTTATGGGTAAAATAAAAAAAGCGAAACCCCTGGGTGACGCGTTATCAAAAGAACTTGCCGACAAAAAATGGCTAAGCACTCAAACCACGGCATATGCCCTGATTGCGATGGCTAAATATGCCGGATTAACCGGTAAGGGTGAAAAAATGTCATTTAGTCTTTCCTGGAATAAAGGGAAAAAAGAAAACATTTCTTCCATTTCACCGGTTATCCAGAAGCAATTAAATGATGATAAATTACCATCGGGCAACATAAAATTAACAAACACATGCAGCCGTACCCTTTATCCGCGGCTCATTTTGGAAGGATCCCCGGCGGTCGGCAAAGAAAAAGCATCTCAAAACGGAATGCTGCTCAGCGTACAATACATGGATCTTAATAATAATACCATAGATCCGTCCGATCTTGAACAGGGCACCGATTTAATGGTTGAAGTCACCGTAAAAAATATCGGACAAAGCGGAACTTATGAAGAAGTGGCTTTGTCCCATATATTACCGTCAGGATGGGAAATTCATAATGAGCGTATGGACAAGGATCAAGGCGAGTATAATAATGATTTTGATTATCAGGACATAAGGGATGACAGGGTATATACCTATTTTAGCCTTCCGCGGCAGGATATCGTGACATTCCGTGTCCACGTGAATGCCAGTTACCTTGGTCAGTTTTACCTTCCCATGATCAATGTTGAAGCC
>JAUVGT010000060.1 GCA_030593645.1 Deltaproteobacteria bacterium | reverse complement strand
AACTCTTTACGAAACCGTCTAATTCGGACTTTTTACGAGACCATCTGATTTAGTGGATGATGAATTTTGAGACACGTTCTAATGGCAACAAAGAGATAGGTAAAATAGATGGTGTTGAAGTGCTTAAACCCGGGATGAGGGATTGAGGCCAATCACAAACATGTTGGAGGCATATATGAAAGGCAAGGTTTTAATTGTAGAAGACTATGCAGACTGGCGGGAGCTTTTAAGCGGACTTTTGAGACGCGAAGGTCATGATGTCAAATCGGTTGCCGCACTTGAAGAAGCCATTGAATATATTGACCGGACTAAAGACCTGGATCTTGCGATAATTGATATCAGACTGGTGGAAACTGATGAGAGAAATGAAGACGGGATGAAATTGTTGGCACATTTGAATAAGCAGAAGTCGTTCACCAGGGTAATCATGATTACCGGCCATGGAACAATGGAGTCCCAGCGAAAGGCATTTAAAGAGTTCCACGCATTTGATTTTTTCAGAAAAGAACAATTCAATTCGGATGAATTCAGAAATGGATTCCGTGAAGCAATTGAACTGGCCGCGCGTGAACGGCAGGAATGGAAAGAAAAAAATTATATGAATGGACTTAAATATGAAATGTGGCGGCATGAAAGTGAAAATAAGAAATAGGGGAAAACACAAAGTCGACTCCTTTTGACCCGGGAATTGACTATATTCAGAAAGCCGAAGGAGGAGGGGAACACGTTGATACGAGATGATTTACGAATAGGTGTTTTTGTTTGCGACTGCGGTTCCAATATCGCCGGGATGGTAGATACTGAGGCGCTTCGTGAGTACGCGGGAACATTACCACAGGTGGAATTATCCATTCGGAATAAATACACCTGTGCTGACCCGGGGCAGCAGGAAATCCAGAAATCGATTTACGAACATAACCTGAACCGGGTTGTTGTGGCATCCTGCTCACCGGCTTCATATGAACCGATATTCAGACAGTGTATCGAAGGCGCGGGGCTTAACCGGTATCTCCTGGAGATGGCAAATATTCGTGAACACTGTTCATGGGTCACCGACGACAAGGCCGATGCCACACAGAAGGCCAAGGATATTGTCAATGTGGCAGTCGCGAGAGCCAGGTGGCTTTATCCCCAGGATGAAGAGAAGATACCGGTCACAGATGCGGCACTTGTTGTCGGCGGCGGGATTGCGGGTATCCAGGCTGCCCTGGATATCGCGGATTCCGGTCACAAGGTTTATCTCGTTGAGAAGAAGCCCTCAATTGGCGGGATTATGGCCCAGCTCGATAAGGTTTACCCGGATATTGAGTGCAGTATCTGAATTCTTGGACCCAAGATGATGGATGTCGGTCGACATCCCAATATTGAACTTCTCACTTATTCAGAAGTTGAAGATATCAGAGGTTATGTGGGCAATTTTACGGCGCATATCCGTAGAAAAGCCAGGTATGTCGATGAAGATGAATGTACAGGCTGCGGTGACTGCGCAAAAGAGTGCCCTGTCGTTGTTCCCGATGAATTTCAGATGGGACTGGGGAGTCGAAAGGCGATTTATATTCCCTTTCCCCAAGCCGTCCCTTCAGCTTATATTGTTGAAGACAAAGAGTGCCTGGGACAGAATCCAATCGCGTGCGGCAAATGTATTGAGGCCTGTGAAAAAAACTGCATCAGTTTTGACGTGCAGGATGAACATCTTGAAATTAATGTGGGAGCCATTGTTGTGGCAACCGGTATGGATGTATATGATCCTACCGCCCTGGATGAATACGGATATCGCCGTTTCCCAAATGTGGTTACAAGTATGGAGTTTGAGAGGCTGGTTTCCACGGGAGGGCCGCTCGAAGGCCATCTTGGAAGACCCGGTGATCTGAAACAACCCCGAAAAATCGGATTTATTCAATGTGTGGGATCACGGACACAGAATCCCGAAAAAGGCAACCCATACTGCTCGAATGTTTGCTGTATGAATACGATCAAAGCCGCTCAATACTTAAAGGATAACTATCCGGAAATTGATATTTCTGTCTTCTACATGGACCTTAGGGCCTTTGGTAAAGGGTTTGAAGAGCTGCTCATGAGATCAAAGGCAAGCGGTGTACGCTTTATCAGGGGGCTTCCGGGTGATATCGAGGAGGTCGATGATACCGGTGATCTGCGAGTTACTGTTGAAAATACAACCGCGAAACGTCTTGAAAAACATGAATTCGATATGCTGGTGCTGGCGGTTGGCGCAACACCCGCGATGGGCACGGAGCCGGTACGTCGGCTTGTCAGTCTTTCAAAATCTCCCAGCGGTTTTCTGAAAGAGGCGCATTCAAAACTGAAACCGGTGGATACTCCCACAAAGGGTGTATATATCGCCGGCGCGGCAGAGAGTCCCAAAGACATCAGGGAAAGCGTAACCCAGGCCGGTGCCGCATCTTCAAAAGCGTCGATACTGTTAAATAAAAGCAAGTTTTCAATCGAGGCCATTACTTCTGTCCTGGATGAAGATATCTGCAAGAAATGCGGTCAGTGCGCAAGTGTATGCCCCTTTGCGGCGATTACGTGGGAGAAAAAGCAGTTGCCCAAGCTGATCAGTGCGGCTTGTGTTGGATGTGGAAATTGTGCTGCTGAATGCAGGTACGGAGCGATCAAGATGCGTCATTTTTCGGATCAGGCTGTTTACGCTCAAATCGATGCCATGCTGGAAGAAAATTCCGCGAACAAAATAGTGGCATTTGCCTGCAACTGGTGTTCATATGCCGGTGCGGATACAGCCGGTGTCGGCCGTATGGCTTACCCGCCAAACGCGCGAATTATAAGGACCATGTGTTCGGCGCGTGTTAACCCGGAATTTATCTGGTATGCATTTAAAAAGGGAGCACCGGTTGTACTTATTTCGGGCTGTCACTATGTGGACTGTCATTATATTGACGCTAACCGGAGTACTGTAAGGCGGATGGATGGACTGTGGGACGGTCTTGAAAAAGCCGGCCTTCGGACAGACAGGCTGCTTCTGGAATGGTGTTCAGCCGCTGAAGGTGGAAGGTGGCAGACAATCATGAAAGAAACAGAGAAAAAAAGACAGTCGGTCACCAGTGAAGAGATCGACGGGACAAGAACCGCACTTGAAGATGCAAAAATTCCAAGACCCAGAAATCCGAAAGCGTCAGATGAAAACCAGGATGCTGATTTTGTGTGCATGCGATGCGGGTATAGCTGGAAGGGTAATTATCGGTCTAATGTGGAGCGCATATGTCCTCAATGCCGTTCAAACAGCATCCGTTGGCTAAAAAAGAAGAAAAACAAATAAATAAAAAAACATAAAATAAAATGATATAGAAAACCGGTGTTCTATTTTATTTAAGGCACCGGTTTTGCTGTTTATTGTATTGTAAAATTTTCGTGTGTTTCGTGGCAAAAATAAAAAGTATTTCTATGAGAGCGATCCTTAATCAATTGAAAACGCAGTGTGCGGTATTGAACGTGGTATTGAACCCGGATATCTACTGATCATTCAAATATTCGTCTACCCGGTTAATGCATTCATCAAGATTACTTCTTCCAAACCCGATCCTGAAATTACCGGAGGTTTTCTGATACACCGTGCCGGGTAATAAAAGGACACCTTTTTTTACAACCAGGTTATGGCAGAATTCCTCGATATTTTCCGCTGATTTCAAAGAAGGGAAGGCTATTGGTCCTGCTTTGGGGGCGGACCAGTTAAATCGGTCCTGATGTCTTCTGAAAAAATTATTTAAGATATTTAAGTTTTTTTTGATGATGTTGAGGTTGCGGCTGATAATTTTATCTTTATGTCTAATGGCGATTGTTGAAATGAATTCACTTGGAGCACTGCTGCAGATTGTTGTATAGTCTTTAAACGAAGCCAGTTTGTCATAAAGGGTTTTGTTTTGTGTGGCAATCCATCCGATACGGAGACCGGCAAGACCGAAGGCTTTTGACATGACTCCAAGTGAAATCCCCAGGCGGTATTCGTCACACAAGGCCGGAAGCCTGTCAGTTTCATCATATTCCAGAAAGCGATACACTTCATCGGAAAATATGATGATATGATGCTCCCGGGCGATATTGATGATTTCGCGGAATTTTTCTTTCGGCATCAGATAGCCGGTAGGATTATGCGGGCAGTTGATAATGATGGCTTTTGTATTTCCTTTTATATTATTTTTCAAGAAATCGATATCAAGATCCCAGTTTTTCTCTTCACGGGTTTGCCATTTTGCCACCTCACAGCCGATCGAATCCGCAATTTCAAAAAGAGACTGATAACACGGAAAATGGGCAATGATATGATCTCCCTTATCAAGTGCGGTATTCATGAAGCAGAATATTGCTTCCTCTGCCCCCGAATAGACAAGGATATGATTCGGATCGCAATTTGAATAGAGCCTTGCGATTTCTTTACGAAGTTCCGGGGAACCCAGTGACTCGGTATATCCAAGCCACATCTCCTGGAAATCATTTTTTGCCCCGGGTTCCATGGATAAAATCTCATGAACAGTATATGATTGACAATCAGAACAGCAAAGAAGGTATGGTGCATTAAACTCATATTTGGCAAAAAAACGTTCAATTTTAAAATCCGGTATTTTCATAATATTCTTTTTTTAATCTGTGTATTTCGCGTACTCAGCGGTTAAAAACTTTGTTTCCCTGTTTGAATGGTATTTTATATCTAACCGCGGAAAACGCTGATAACACTTAGGGTTCCGATTGTGATCATGTCTTTGTACCGGGAATGGAGATTGTAAATTTTGTCCCCTGTCCCGGCTCTGATTCAACAGAAATATTACCGCCATGTTTCAGGATCACTCGTTTTGTGATAAACAAACCCAGCCCTGTGCCTTTATGGCCTTTTGAAGAATAAAACAGGTCAAAAAGATGCTTTGTGCTGCCTTTCATGATACCGCTGCCATTGTCCGCGATTTCAATCAGCACCTGGTTATTTTTCCGGGCGATTTTGAATTTAATTAAATGAGTATCTTTTGATGTATCCTCGATGCATGCTTCTACAGCATTTTCAAGGATGTTCATAAGGGCAGTACGAAGCAGGTTCATGTCAATTTTGAACATTCCAAGCTCAGGTTTAAAATCACACTGAAATTCGATTCCTGCACCACGGATACGTATATCTATATTTGCGGCAACATCGCCGGCAAATTGGAGTACACTGGATTGTTCAAGGTCGAGCTCACGTTCCTTAGCCGAATAAAGGATATCATAAACAAGTTTTCTGATCCGTTCCACCATGAGTTTGACAACATCAAGTCCTTCTTCAATCCTTCCAGGCTTTTCACGATAAAACCCCGTTTCAATCAGGTAGAGTCCGGCATCCAGGCCAGTTAAACTCCCCTTTAAATCGTGTGATACCGTACTGACCATCAGCCCGATTGCCGCGAGATTTGTTTGCAGTTTACGCAATTCGGTAATATCTGCAAATATCACCAGCACCTGGATTAATTTGCCTGCTGCGGTCTTAATGGGTGATGTCCAGGCCATCATATTATATTGAATACCGTTCTGATCGATCATAATCATTTCACCCTGATGGGGTGTTCCCTTCCGTACTGTCTGTGTTATGGGATCGCGATAAGCAGGAAAAACAGCAGGCCTGAGAACATCAAAAAAATTTTTATCTGTATGGTCGCCAAAATCGGTTTTAAACTTCTTGTTAATCGCAGTCAGGTGAAACCGACGATCCAAAACGGCAATGTGGTTGGGCACGGAATCAAATAAAAGCTGATAACGCTGCTGCGTTGAATGGATCTCATGGGCAAGATCTTTTACTTCCTTTGCGCCGGCAAATACTTCAAGAGCAAACTCAACATCTCCCTCGTTATTATAGATGGGATATGTGTGAACCGTTACAGGTACCTTTGCCCCGCTTTTATATTTGACAAGCGCTCTTGTGGATTTGACAGTTCCTGTATTGAGGGTCAAACCCACAGGACACGCATTACGGGTGGCCCTTTTTCCGGTGTAAATTTCCCAGCTCTTGTGATGAATCATGTTGCCGATATGCTTATAATATGCGGGGTTCGCGGCGAGAATTCTTAATTCACGATCGTGTATGGATACAAAAAAAGGAAGTTCATTAAAATATTTGATTCCTCCATGAATATCTTCAATTACTTTTACCAGGAAAGAAGACATCCTATCGATCACCTGATGTACGGCCAGGAATCGTTCTGTTTCAACCCTTTCATCGGCAATCTTCTGAGCTGAGGTTGCAATTTCGGATCTGTTTTTTTTTAAATTGTTTTGCAGTCGGGCAAAATGGTCTGCCCGCTTGAGAACCATACCAAGTGCCGAAGGATTTAAAGGCGTACTGATAATATCATAAATCTGGTCCCTGAGTTCCATTACACTCCGGTCCATAGGATCTTTATCCGTTAATGCGATAAGATATACATCCGGTGATTTTGTTTTTATTGATATGGCAAGTTCGGTACAGTCGGTTATGGCTGTATTGATGATAATGATATCCGGATTAATATTTAATAGTGTGGATGATAACGTGAGGCTGGGTTTTTTAATATCAATATTCCAGCCGAATTCAGTCAGAAGCTTTAAAAGAGGCCCGAGTTCTTCCGGTTTGTTATCTATAACCAAAACATTATTGTGCGTTTCTTTCATTGATAAACCATGCTTGATATAATCATTTTTTAGTTAGTTTCTGTCAATTTTTTATTGGTATCCTTGATTTTCTGCATCGCCTTGTTTGCTTTCTCAGCAGCCTCTTTACCCTTTTCAATTGCTTCTCTTTTCGTGGCGGTACCTGACGGACCCGAATTGTAATTTTTAATAACCAGTATCCCAACGATAAGCAGCGTTACAACAGTTACAATAATGAATGCTCCTCTCATGATTTTTCTCCTTTGATTCTATCGGTTGAATCGATTTCTAATGATAGACGTGATTCCTGATTCTCTTTCAATTTCATATATGAATCATTTCATTTGAAAGTGAATTTGTCAATTATGTCAAATTTTTGTCGCAAGGTTGATGGTCTCGTAAAAAGTCCGAATGTGACGGTATGTTATCATACAATGATTAATTATCGGATATCTATAAAATATTTTAGATAATGATTCATTTCATCTTCTCGATAGACAATTGGAACAATAATTGCAATTCAATACGAATTCTATATAAATAAACACTAATTACGGAGGTTTTAAAATGTTAAATAAGACATATACAGTTGTATTCGTATTATGCCTCGGGTTTCTTCTTCTTGTTGTGTACAGCTGTGTTACCACCATGAAAGCCGAAACGATGCTCAGTCAAAAGAAATACGATCGTGCGATACCTCTTTTTGAGGAATACCTTGCCCAGAAACCGGATTCAATCCGGGCAAGAAGCAGGCTCGGTTTTGCTTATCTCAAAACCGGACGTATAGATGATGCGATTGCGGAATTTGAGAGTGTATTGGAAAAGAATCCCAAAGAACCATATTCCATATTATATCTTGGACTGGCATACTTGAACAAAAAGGAGTATGATAAAGCCATTAAGATGTGGCAAAAGTACACTGACAAGGTACATCCACAGATCGAAATAGAATTAAAAAAACAGCTTACCCTTCTCTTAATTGCCGAAAGTCAACGAATGGCTCAAAAAGCCCTTGAAAATGAAGAAAAACTGGCGTTAAAAGAACCTGAAGCCAACTCCATAGCTGTATGCTATTATAAAGATTTTTCTCCGGACAAAAGCCTCAGGGCATTTCAAAAGGGTCTTGCAGCCATGGTGATTACCGATTTATCCAAAATCAGTGCCCTGAAGGTTGTTGAACGTCTGCGTCTGCAAGCCCTGTTCGAAGAGATGGCACTGGGTCAAACCGGAATTGTTGACGAGAAAACCGCACCCAGGGTGGGTAAATTGCTTGGGGCTGAAAACGTCATCACAGGCAACCTGACACCCGGCAGTGTGAAGGCGAATACAACTGTTAAAGGTAAGGTCAGCGGAACAGCATCGGCAACGGTTAAAACGGAGGAGTTTTTCAAATTGCCGGGAATGATTGTTCGGGATGTCTTGGGAGTTTTAGGACTAACCATGACTGCTAAAGAGGCAGCCGCCATTGGTATTCCTCATACGAAGGTTTATAAAGCCTTTAAAGCATTTGGTGAAGGCCTGGATGCCTTTGACGCGGGCAATTGGAAAAAAGCAAAAAACCTGTTTGATCTTGCGGTAGTATTAGATCCGGATTTTGATCTGGCACGAAAAATGGGTGAATTATGTCCGAATGCTGACGCTCCTCCAAGGGAGGAACTTGCGAGGAGGTTAAGTTCAGAGCATTTTGAAATTTTAATTCAAAAATGGGCGGCTGAATATTCAAAAGATTCCGGTAAAAAAGAAGCTGAAATTAAAGCCGAAGGCGGTAGTTCTCACTAAGGGCTCGCACAAAAATAACTTCACATTTTAAGGGGCGGATCATCCCATTCGGCTGCGTTGCAAAAGCTCGAAATATGCTTGATATTTCTACGTTTTTGCGCCTTTCCGACTGGGCGCCTCGACTCTTAAAATGTGTGAATTTATTGTTACGCGAACCCTGAATTTCCGAAAGGATTTTTGTTCATGAACAAAGTAAAGAGTTTACATGTTCAAATACTTCTATTTGCATTGGCAGTTATACTGGGATGGTCAGCAATTTTCTACTTTCCCCAAAGTGCAGGTGCTGCCGATAGTCAGGATTCGGCACCTAAAACCCTGGCTATATTACCGTTTGAAAATAATTCGGTTACAGGTCATGATAAATTTGAGCCCTTGACCAGGGGGCTTTCCGCGATGATCATTACCGATTTGAGCGACAGTGTAAAAGGTCTAAAGCTTATTGAACGTGAAAAAATAAAAGCCATTCTGGAAGAAATATCGTTGGGTCAAAGCGGAATTGCAGATGAATCCACTGCAGCAATGGCTGGAAAAATTCTGGGCGCCCAGGCGATTACCATCGGCTCTTTTATGGTTCTTGGCAAAAAGGTAAGGATTGATATCAGGATTATTAACGTGGAAACCGGGGAAGTGATAACTTCTGATTCGGTGACGGGAAAGAGCAATGCGTTTATGGAGCTTGAGCAGGAGTTGGTCAGAAAAATCGCGGATTCATTAAATGAAACCTTTGAACCTGAGAAATTAACAAAAAAGAGCGATATCCAGGCTGCCCTATACTTTTCAAAAGGAATCGAGGCTTTTGATAATGGTGAACTAAAGAAAGCAAAAAAGCTCTTTAAAAAATGTATCAAGCTGGACAAATCATACAAAACCAAGGTAAATAGTATTATGTCCTAATCCGATTCACGATATAGAGCCAGTACCCCTGACCTGGCAAGTTTTTTGATGCCCATCGGTTCAAGGAGCCGAATAAAGGCGTTGATTTTTTCATGTCCGCCAGTGATTTCAATAATGTAATGTGTAGTGCCTGTATCCACGGTACGTGCTTTAAATGTATCAATGAGTCTATTTATTTCCTGCCGGTCTTTTTGTTGTGCCTTAATACAGATGATGGCCATTTCGCGTTTTACAGCCTCTTCACCTGTCATGTCCCTGAGTTTAATCACATTCACAAGCCTTCGCACCTGTTTCATAATTTGTTCAAGTTTATCAGGGTTTGTTTGTGTTGTGATGGTTATGCGTGAGATATCCGGGTCAGCCGTGGGTGAGCCGCATATTGTTTCAATATTATAACCACGACTGGCAAAAAGCCCTGAAACTCTGGCTGTGACACCCGGCTCATTTTCAACAAGCATTGTTAGAATATGATTTTGCTTCTTCATGGCGATTTCTCCAATCGATTTTATGTTAAACTTTTAATATCAGATTTATTGAAAATAATCAAATTTGAAAATCTACAGGAAGTTCTTTAAATTAAATTATGAAATTGTCCAATAAGATAATTAATGCAGAGAGTGGGTCATCATCCTGGTTAGGCGGGTTCTGTATATTCTGTTCAGCCTTCTGCTTCTATCTATCCGTTTTTAAAGCTTCAGCCACTCTTTTGCTTCATCAAGTGAGTGGAATGTACTGATTTCAAATTGAAGATCTTCGATATCAGCAAATATTTCAAGCATTCGCCCCAAACCATAGTCCAGGGTTGAAGGCGCCACAATGGCTGTTTTTCCTTCTCTTCTGACATCTGCCCGACGTTTTGACAGGCCGACCAGCACACGGATGTCATCTCTCGATAATTTCGATGCAGTGCCTTCTGAGAAATCCCAGAGGGTTAATTTTGTCGTTACCCCGAGGTAAAAATTTTTTAGTGTGGTAATTATTTCATCAATTGAAACCTCACCGATCACCGTAAAAACAGTTAAATTCAGTTCGTGCTCTGTTTTGATTTTTATCATGAGTATTATACCGATTTAACCTTCAGATCCATACCATTCGAGTGAATGATTTGTTAACCAACAATTATATGCTGTAACATCTTAGCAAAAGATTGTCAAACATTACATCCATGAATGTATATTTAATTTCAAACATCCATTCATTCGCAGGTCAAAGTTGGAGATTACAGAGAAGACTAAACTGCAGGGGGTGGACCGGTGTGTTCTCCCTTCATGGCCGTGAGTCACCAAAGGGGATGATAATGTCATATCACGTAAATACATAGATTTCCAAAGGGCAGGGGGTATTAACCCTACAATAAAAATTTATTCTATTCGTAGGTTGAAAGAATTTTTTTCATGGTACCATCCTGTTTCATCTCTTTTAAATGTTCATCCAATTCGGGTAACGTATTGACATATGGCGAGTTTATTTGAATAAGGATCTGGTATAAAGTGGTTTGGAATACTGCCGGAATTTCAATGAACCGCTCTTTGGGAATTCCGCAAAGCCCAATTTTATACCTCCCCACGGGCGGTTCATCCATGATGAAATCGATTTGCTTTAATCCCAGTTTTTCAAATTCATTATCAAAGTATTTTATCTTTACACCCTTGTCCTCCAGTTCAGTTTTTGTCCAGCCGTCACCATTGTACGTCCCGATGGTAAAATCACTATTAACGATATCTGCAATGGATTTGAGATTTTTGATTTCATCCATCCTGGTATGACCATGATAGGTCCAGATCATCCATTCAGATGCATACCCGGTATTGATATGGGTTTCACAAAATTTAAGCCTTTCATGGGTCGAAACAGTAAAAAAGGCGTCACTCAATCCCTGTTTCATCTGTTCGTTACATAAACTCCATTCCAGTTGTTCATAATTGATATCGATCCCCATCCTTTTCTCAAAGGCTTCCTTAACAATATCGGTCAATATTCCTTTAACCTCGCCGTTTTCAATATAGCTTAAAGGAGGTTCAAAAGTGAATACAAATTTCAATGGCCTTTCAACCTCACCGGATTTGAATTGCTTTTTTATCCGATGGGATTTCATTTTTTGCCATCCCTGGGGGCTTTGGATCATATCCAGGTCTTCCATCAGCAGGTTCACATATCGGGAAAGTTCCTGGGTCAATGAACTTGTTTCTTTGGCGATGTTTTTCTGATGACCGGTCAGTTGGTTAATTTCTTCCAGGCTCATGTTAAATTGTTTGACACCTTCAGCCTGAAGATTTGAAGATCCAGAAATCTCTTCGATAATGTTTGATACCTTATGAACCTCTTTCTCGATGCTGCTGAGGGCCTCAACTGTTTTGAAAGAAATTATATTTCCTTGAGAAAGATTAGCCATAGCCATATCGACAAGAACGGATGTCTCTTTGGCAGCCTGTGTACTTTGCACTGAAAGATCTCTCACTTCCTGTGCCACAACGCCAAAGGCTTTTCCATATTCCCCGGCCCGGCTGGCTTCGATTGTCGCGTTTAATGCCAAAAGCTTAGTCTGGGCGGCGATCTTATCGATTGTTTTAATCATGTCAAGTATCTTCCGGCTTGAATCACTGATCAGGGAAATGGCGGATATCAAACGATTCATCTGCTTAACACCACCTTTAGTTGCCGACAGGGTATCCATGGCATATTGATTCGTCTGTTTGGTATGTTCGGCAATTTCACTGATTCTGGATGCAAACTGACCCATGGCCCGACTTACAGTTTCCAATCCGGATGTCTGGGAATATGCATTCTGATAAAAAGCCTGACCGTTGTCATTCAGTTGTATTGATTTAGCAGTAACTGATTTCATTTCCAAATGCAGTTTGGTGTATAAATCTTTATATGCATTGATGTTGTTCTTAATTTTGCTCCGGGCAGATTGAAGACCTTCAAGTTCACTAATAACCAGATCGAAGGGAGTTTTGTTTTTGCTGGTAATCGAGTATCCCTGGATTTCCCGGCTTCGATTTAAAAAAGTGTCAGTATTGTTAAAAGTACTGAAGATTTGACACATATCCGCTTTCGCTTCTTCCCAGGTGGTGAAATGAGAATCCTGATATTTTTTGTAAAAAAAGACTGTGGCTGCGATCAGCAGAGTTGTTAGAATGATTTGGAAGAGGATAACATAAATCAGGCTGGACAACATGATCGTAATCTGGTGTTGAAGAAAAATGATGGTATATAACAATGATATCAAGATGAAATATATAACACATGAAAGCGTCACAAATTTTATCATAGGCCGGTGTTTTATTTTATACATGGAAATTGCGCTCATTGATAAAATCGGCGTTTTGCGGGTGTTTGCTGATATCAGTTTCTTTATCGAGAACTTTTCTCACCGTTTTTGATAAATCTACTGTGGTTAGAGGCTTCATTGTAAAGGCTTTAAAACCGATTTCAGAAGCCCTTTTATTTGACATCATTTTATTGTATCCCGTGCATAAAATGATGGGGATATCCGGCCGGGTTTTCATCATTTCCATCGCCAGCTTGTCACCATTTAAATTAGGCATTGTCATATCGGTTATCACCAAATCAAAATCATCTGGTTTTGAACGAAAAAGTTCCAGGGCCTCCATGCTGCTGGTTTGTACTGTTACCGTATATCCCAAACGTTTCAATATCTGACTTCCTGTGGTACATATGGGCAGTTCATCATCAACCAGCAGGATGCGCTCGTTTCCAGTCTGAAGATTTTCAGTTGATAATGTTTTTTTCTCAGCATGTCTTTCAATAAGCGGTAAATATATGGTAAACGTAGTTCCTTTACCAGGCTTGCTTTTAACCAGAATTTCTCCGCCGTATCCTTTGACGATACCGTGAACAACAGATAAGCCCAATCCCGTACCTTCTCCCATCGACTTGGTTGTAAAATAGGGTTCGAAAATTAACGGCAGGGTTTGTTCCGGAATTCCTTTCCCTGTATCCGCGATAGTGATCTTTAGATAATCGCCGGGTTCCATGCCCACTGTTATTTCGGTGTCTGATTCAGTCCATTCGATATCTGACAGATTGATTTCCAGAACACCGCCTTCCTCTTCCAATGCATGGGCAGCGTTGGTACACAGATTCATGAATATCTGGTGGATTTGCGTGGGATCCGATAATACCAGCGATTCACTATTAATTTGTGACTTGATTTCGATGGATACGGGAATTGTAGATCGCAAAAGTTTCATTACCTCAGTGGCAATGGTGCTTACCATTACCGGTTTTAAATCCTGATCAGCCTTTCTGGCGAACATCAATATCCGCTTCACAAGGTCCCTGGCCCGCAGGCCCGCTTTATGAATTTCAAGCATATATTTTTCAAGGGATGATCCTTTTTTGATTTCATTGAATGACAATTCCGAATAGCCGATTATTGCCGAAAGAATGTTGTTAAAATCATGAGCAATACCGCCGGCCAGGTTTCCGATGGCTTCCATTTTTTGTGATTGTAAAAGCTGGCTTTCCAGACGCTTCAATTTTGTAATATCCGTTGCTATCTGTATTCGTACCAGACGGCCGTCTACCCATTCAATGGCCCGTTCATATTTCATATGCCATTTGCCGGTCTTGGGATTTTTATCCTGCCACTCATAAACACCGCCCGGCCGGTTACTATCAAGCAGTTTATCTTTTGTACAATGTGTGCATGGCTTGGATTCATTACAAAGAACTTCATAGCAAACATGACCGGTTAAATCTTTCCCGTAACTTTCGATCATGTGTTTATTCGTGAAAAGAATCTCATATGTCCTCATATCCGCCACATATATTGTGGATTCGATACTGTCCAATACCGTTAAAAACATTTCATGGGAGGCGCGCAATTTTTTCTCTGTTTGCTTCCTTTTCGTGATATCAAGCGCGGTAAACGTAACCCCTTCCGACCAGTCGTCGACATTTTTGGGTGTGGAGCTTAGTAAAATGTCTAATATGGCTCCATCCTTGTGCTGCCAGCGTGTTTCAACCGTTCCTGTCCCGTGTTCCTTAATTTGATTGTACTTTACACGGCCCACATACTCATAGTCTTCATCACTGGGGTATAAAAGTCTTGCGTTTTTATGTATTATTTCTTCCCTGCTACGGCCAATCATTTTACATAGTTTGTCATTGGCTTCCGTGATGATTCTATCTTTTACCATACCAATCCCGGTCGGTGCGGCCTTAAAGATGCTTCTTATGGTTTCCTCATTTTGTTTTAAAGCGGATTCAGACCGTTTGCGCTCGGTGATGTCAATAAAACTGACCAGGCTGCCGATAATTTGATCCTGGTTATCCTTGACCGGACTCCCATGGACTTCCAGCAAAAGCCGGGTACCGTCCGGCTGAACCACTTCCATATCGTCAATGTGGTGGTATTCACCAGATAGCCCTTTTACAATCGGCATTTCCTCCTTGGGGTAGAAATCATCAGTTCCATATTTGTATGCTTTGTAAACATCTGCAAGATTCGATTTATCAGCACCGTTCATGATGCCCCGACCCAGAAGCTCCGTGGCACGTTTATTGGCCAGGAGAGGTTTACCCGTGGGCGCCTCAACCATAAATACCCCGACCTGAAGGTTATCGAGCAGTGTATTCATCAGGGGTGTATGATATTCAAAATCCGTTTCCTCTGCGTTTATTCGTGAATTGGCATCACGTTGTAATTCCCTGATCTTTTGCTCCAGTTCCTCGTATGCCGGTTTTTTATCCATTACATCACCCATTTGAAAATTGGAAATGTTACAAATGTGTTTGGAAGTGGTTGAGTTAATAAATTGTTTAATGTTATATCTGTTTGGATTTCAATGTAACAATGAAATATTCAGAATGATGCTCGGGTTCCGTGAAGGTTGAGTTAAAGAATTTTAGTAATCGTTTCAACTGGAGGAATCACTTTTAAATCTATATACCTTTATATCATGGACGATATAAAATCACAATATATTGATCGGTATGTTCCACATTGTTTATGAAATCTTTTCAGATCATTACCGGTCAAATAAACGCTCAGCATCCGTGCTAATTTTGACGGTCTCGTAAAAAGTCCAACTTCTGCGTTGTGCTGCATTTCGCAATCATTCAACGTACTATAAGTACGCTTCATGATTACGAAATTTGCACGCCTTGAATTTGAACTTTTTACGAAACCGTCTAATTCGGACTTTT